>DATGDV010000220.1:0-7288 GCA_035310685.1 Thermoanaerobaculia bacterium | reverse complement strand
AGTCCCGGGGCGCCGTCACGTTCGACTACGGCAACAACCTGCGGGCCGGCGCCGTGAAGGCCGGCGTCGCGGACGCGTTCGACATCGTCGGCTTCGTTCCGCTGTACATCCGCCCGCTGTTCTGCGAGGGCAAAGGGCCGTTCCGGTGGGCGGCGCTGTCGGGCGATCCCGGCGACATCGCCCAGACGGACGGGGAGATTCTGCGTCTGTTTCCGGGAAATGCCGCCCTGAAGCGCTGGATCACGCTCGCGGGCGCGCGCGTCGCGTTTCAGGGTCTTCCCGCGAGGATCTGCTGGCTCGGATACGGGGAGCGCGCGAAGGCGGGTCTCGCGTTCAACGAGCTGGTGCGGACGGGCCGCGTGAAGGCCCCCATCGTCATCGGACGCGACCATCTCGACTGCGGCTCCGTCGCGTCCCCGAATCGCGAAACCGAGGCCATGGCGGACGGCAGTGACGCGATCGCAGACTGGCCGATCCTGAACGCCCTCCTGAACACCGCTTCGGGCGCCACGTGGGTTTCCTTTCACCACGGCGGCGGCGTCGGGATCGGCTACTCGCTTCACGCCGGAATGGTCGTCGTCGCGGACGGGACCGAGAAGGCCGCGGCGCGCCTCGCACGGGTTCTGACGACGGACCCGGGAATGGGGATCGTGCGCCACGCGGACGCGGGCTACGCGGACGCGCTCGCGTGCGCCGCCCGCCAGGGCATCCGCATCCCGATGGCGCGTTGACGCCCTTGACGCCGCGCACGCGCCGCAACGCCGTTCTCGGCCTGTTCGCCGCGGCGCTCGCCGCCCTCGCTCTTTCACTCGCGGCACGCCTCGCGCCGGCGGGCCCCGCGGCCCGGAATGCGCGTGCCGCGCTCTTCCTCGGCGCGGCGGAGGAAGCTCTCGAGCGCGACGGCGAGACTCTCCGCCGAACGGCGGAACGGATTCATGCCGGTCGGGACTTCGCGGCGATCGCGGACGGCGGTGGCGCGGAAGTGCGTCCCGCGCGGCTCTTCTCGATCCTGGGAGAGTCGCTCCCGAAAGGCGCGGGCTGGGGCGCGGTCTTTTTCGACCGCGCGAGCCGCCCGGTCGCGTGGGCCGGCGAAGCGGCGGGGCTCGAGGCCGAACGCGGTGCGTCGACGTCGGGATTCGTCACGTCCTTCCACGTCACGCGCGTGTTCCTCGGCTGGGTGGCGCCGCGCGGCGAGCGGGGGGCGCGCGGCACGCTCGTGGTCACCCGGCGCTATCCGACGGGAATCCTGCGGCCGGATCTCATCGAATTCCTCGGGCTTCCGGACGGCCCGACCCGCCTCAGGCTCCGCGTTCTGGCGTCCGAGAAGCGAGACCGGCTGCTCGCGCTCTCCATGGAATCGTCCAACCCGCGACTCGCGGAAGAAGACGTCCAGCGCGCGAGCGCTCTCCGGCCTTCCCTCCTCCTGGCGATCCTCGCGGCGGCCCTCGGGTTCGTGGCCAGGAGTCCCGCGGCCGGCGTCGTGGCCGCCCGGTTCGCTCTCCTCCTCGGAGCGCCGCTCGGCGCCTCGGGCGCGTTCGCCACGGGGCGGAACCCGGCCCTCCTCCTCGGGCTGTTCGGGACGCCGGTGGACATGTTCCTCACCGGCCTCGCGGCGCTCGTCCTCGCGCGAGCGCTTTCCCGGAGAGCGCGCGGGTTCACGGGCGGCCCGCCCTCGGCGCGGATCGTCCTCGCGATTCCCTTTGCCCTCGCACCCGGACTCCTCGGGCACGCCGCCGCGCTCGTCGCACCGGATCTTTTCGACACCATGAGCCTCGTCCCCGCCGGTCTGGACGATTTTCTGGCCCAGACGGGATTGCTCGCGCTCGCCGCCGCCGCTCTCGCGTGCGCGTCGCTTCTCCCGAAACCGGGCGTGACGCGGCGACGCGCGCGCGCCGCGGCCACACTGGGGCTATGCCTTCTCGCTGGCGCCTTCGCTTACGCGGGATCGGCGCTTCATCTCCCCCTTCTGGCGCTCGCGTCGGTCGGGTTCACGTACGCGCTCGCAGGCCGGTCTCACCCGTCACCCGAAACCGATCTCCTGTCGCGCGCGGCGACCGCGGTGTTCGTCCTGGCAGCGGCGACGCTCCTCTTCGGGGCAGGGCTCGCGGACGGCCGCCTCCGCCATGCCGACGCGGCGATCGCCGGGGCCGAGGCCCTCGCTCGAGGAGACGGCGCCGCCGTGCGGGCGGAGTCCGTCCGCCGCTGGGAGCGCCGGGTGGCCTCGCCGTCCCTCGAGCCGTGGCTGCCGGCGGGGGAACGCACCCAGCGCGACGACCTGGCTCGCGCTCTCTGGGCGCGCGGGGCGGACGAGACCTTTCCCGAGCTCGGCGACACGTTGACCATCCGGAGCCCGCTGGGCGCCACGGTGTCCTCGTTCGGCGTGATCCGGCCCGGCCGCCGCACCGCCGACCTCGTCTCGCCAGCCCGCATTCCCGCCGGATTCCCGGCGGAGTTCCGGCACGTGCCGTGGCCGCGCGAGCTCGACCGGGATCCGCTGTTGTCGGCTGTCGCCTCGCGCGACGTGCCCGACCGCGTCGCCGTGGAGAGGCTCGAGTGGGACGCGACGGGCCGGGCGACGGGATCGCGGGGCGAGGGGATCGAGATGCCGGGTTCGATGCTCAAACGCGCCCTGCGCTCGGAGGAAGCGGTGGAGACCGTGCCGACTCCCGACGGGCTCCGCCGGGTGCACGTCCTCGCCGTGGCGTCGGGTTTCAGCGGCTTTGCGGCTCCGGCGGATTCGCCCCTGGCGGTCGCCGGGGCCGCCGTGGCGGCGGGAGAGGCTGCGCTCGTCATTCTCGTTCCGCTCCTCTTCGCCGGACCGCCGGCACGGGGAGTCGCGCTGCGCCTTCCCCGGCGTTTCTTTGCGACGTTTCGCGCGCGGCTGGTCGCCCTCGTCCTCGTGTTCGGCGCTCTTCCGCTCGCGCTCAGCGTCGTGTTCGTCAGGATCGCGCTCGAGGGCCACGCCTCGCGGGAAACGGCACGGCGCTCGCGCGATGTCGTTTCCGAGGGGAGACGCCTGCTGGAGGGAGACGAGGCGGTCGGGGGCCTGTCGCCGGAAGGCGCCCTGAACCGCGCGGCCGCGGTCATCGGCTGGGACCTCCTCCGCTATCGCGACGGGACGCTCGTCGCCGCGTCGCGCGCGCTGCCGGTCGCGGCCGAGGTGGCGCGCGAAAGGCTCGCCTCGCCGATTGCGCAGGAGCTGGCGGAAGGGCGGCCGTCGGCCTTCGCGTCGCGAGGCGTGCTCGCGGGCGGGGCGACACGCGTCGTGGAGGCGGCTGAGGCCGTGTCGGCGGACGGGCGCGAGGCGCTCGCGACCGTCGTCGCCGAGGACGAAGCCGTGCGGTCGGCGGCCGACGCCCTGCTCCTGCTCTCGGTGGGGGTCGCGCTCGCAGCCGTGGGCCTCGGCGGCCGGGCGGCGCTCACGCTCGGGGGACCCCTCGAGGACCTCATCGCCGCCACGGCGAACGTCGGCGAGGGGCGGCCCCTGCCGCCGCTCGTGCGGCCCGCCAACGTGGACCTCGCGCGCCTCGTCGACGCGTTCACCGAAATGTCGGCGCGCGTCGAGGAGCGCACGGAATCGCTGGCCGAAGAACGTGCCTCCGCCGTCGGCCTCCTCGGGAATCTCACGGCGGCCGTCCTGTTGTTCCGCCGGGGCGATGGAACCGTCCTTCTCGCGAATCCCGCGGCGGATCGCCTGCTGCCGGGAGGGACGCTGCGCGAGCGGCTCGCGGACGCCCGCTGGGCACCCCTCCGCGCCGCGCTCGGAGAGGCGGCCGTGCGTCCTTCGCCCTACGAAATGCGCGTGACGATTCCGGGCCCCACGGGAGAGCGCTTCTTTCGCGTGGCGATCGTCACGCTCCCGGGAGAGGAGCGTGCCCCGCGCACGATCCTGCTGCTCGAGGACCTCACGGACTTTCTTCGGGCCGACCGGCTCGCGGCGTGGGTCGACGCCGCGCGCTCGATCGCGCACGACATCAAGAACCCGCTCACGCCGATCCGGCTCGCGGCCGAGCGCCTGCGGCGCTTCGAGGTCAAGCGCGAGGCGCCGCCGCCCGGGGCGATCGGAGACGTCGCGGCCGCAATCCTCCGGCAGGTCGGAATCCTGACGGACCGGATCGGCAGGCTGGGGCGCTTCGGCGACCCTGCGGCGGTCGAGCGGCGCGTGCTCGATGGGGCGGCCGTGGCGCGGCTCCTCGACGACGTCGCCGCCGATTTCCGGACGCACGAAAGGCTCTCGATCGAGACCGAGACGGACCAGGATCTCCACCCGATCGCGGCGGATCCCTTCCTCATCCGGGACGCCCTGACGAACTTCCTCGTGAACTCGGTCGAGGCCATCGGCGCCTCGCCCGGCCGGGTCCTGCTCTTCGCCGGAAACGCGACGCTCGCCGCGGGAGAGCCCGCCGTGCGTTTCGCCTGCGCCGACGACGGGCCCGGAGTCCCGGAAGACGTGGCCGGGAGGCTTTTCGAGCCCGCCTTCTCGACGAAATCCCGCGGCTCGGGGATGGGGCTCGCGGCGGTGCGGCGGGCGGCCGAGCGCCACGCGGGAAGCGTGTTCGCACATCCCCGCGCGGGCGGCGGCCTCGTCGTCGGCTTCACGCTGCCCGCGCTATCATCACAGTCGTGACTCACCCGGCTTCCTGCCGGCGCGGCGTGCCCGCCGCGGGGCGTAGGGTTGTCCGGCTCTTCACCGGAATCCTCGTCGCCACCCTTCTCCTCGGCCCGGCCTCCTGCCGGAAGAAACCCAAAGAGCCCTCGCCGGAGGCGGCACCGACGATCCCGCGTGGCGACGCGTTGTTTCTGGCGGAAGCGCCGGCTTTCGTGCCGGAGGACGTCGACGCCGAGCTCGGGCCCATGCGGATCGCGCGTCTCTACGTACCCGCGGCGACTCTTTCCCGCTCCGGCGCCGTCAGGCCTTTGCCGCCTCCCCCTTCGCCGCTCAAACAGCCGCTCGTGCTCACCGTTCTCGGGGAAGAGGGCGCGGCGGCGAGCCTCGCCGGCCGCGGTGGGGTGCTCGGCGCGGAGTGGGCGCACGCGCTCGCCCCGATCCTCGGGGACGCCCGAAACTGGGGCCGCGTGGAGGGCGTTCACTTTCACCTCTGGCCGTCGCCCGAGCTGGCAAAGGACCTCGGGGCGGCGCTCGCGATCGTCCGCCAGGATCTCGGCATCCCGGTTTCCGTGACGCTTCCGCCGACGGGGCAGCCGGAAAAGTGGAAGCCGCTCGCCGGCGCGGCCAGCGAAGCTCTCGTTCTGGCGTTCGGGCGGCGCCGGGAGCTCGGGGGCCAGATCGTCACCGAGTGGCCCGAGGAGCTCGCTCGCGCGTTTCCGATCCCGTTCCGGCTGCTCGTCGTCTTCGGTGGGTACGGCCAGACGGGTGACGGAACGACCTTTGCCGGTCGCATCCTGCCGGACGGAAAGATCGAGGAGCTTTCAAAAGACCACGCTCTCGACTTCGATTTCGGGCAGGTGTTCTCCTCCGAGCCCGGCACCATCTACATCTTCAAGCCGAGGGCGGGGGTGCGGGGCTCGTCTCTCACCGCCGACGGCGGCTACGCGCGCTTCCAGTTTCTGACCATCGGCGAAGGCCTGCGGTTCCTGACGGCCGCGGGGCGATGGTCCGTCCCGAACCTCCGGGGACGGGTCTTCCTCGTCGAAGGGGTGCCGAAGGACGGCTACCTCGTGGGCTATCCGGCGGTGAGGGCCCTCCTGACCGGCAAGCCTCTGGAAGCCCGCCTCGAGGTCGAGGCGCTCCGTGGGCAGTCGGGGCGAGGCTACACGGAGTTCGCCATCCGGGCCACGAACACGGGTTCCGCGCCGAGCGACCTCTCTCATTACAACAACTGGATCCAGATCCGGGTCGCCGGCGGCACCGTGGCGCTCGTGAAGCCGGGGGACTTCGACCGCTATGAGCAGCTCTCTTCCGAGGCCGAGGGATACAAGCCCACGAGCTCGAGTCGTGCGGTCGTATGCCGGCTGTTCGAGAACATCGTCGCGCCCGGCGAGAGGGACCTGTCGGGTCCGATTCGCGTGGAGGGAGCGCATCCGCGGATCTTCCTGAGCTGGCACCTCACGATGCCCGACGGGAAGGTGACGAGCGGGCCGGAGATCGAGGCGACGGCGACGCCGCCCCCCGCGGCCGCGCCCGGGCCGAAGAAAAGGCTTCGCGGGAAAACGTAGAGCGAATTCAGGTTCCCAGCCAGCCGCGCTCCCTTGCGGCCTGCTCGGCGAGCCTCACGGCGAGGAGAGCCCCCGCGCGCCTCAGATGGTCGGCCGCGAGGTCGAGCAGGACGCGCCGGCCCGACGTCTCGCACCTCAAGACCAGCGTCTCGTCGCGTCCGGCCGATTCCACGGGGCCCGAGAGGTCCCCGGGGTCCGCGACGTCGAAGGCATGTTTCTGCGCGCGGAAGCTCGCGAGAAGGGCTTCCGCGTCCGGAGCGTTCCGTTCGAGGCGCAGCTCGAGGCGCAGGAAATGGCCGTGGAAGACGCCGCTTCGGGCCGAGAGAATGGTCGTGGGGAGAGGTCGTCCCAGGAGGGCCGCGACGTCGTCGGCGATTCTCTCTTCGAAAGCCCGAGAGTCGGGCGGCACCCAGAAATTGAAGACTCCCTGGGTTTCGAGAACCTCCTTCGGGAGCGGCCGGAAGGTCGCCAGCGCCAGCGCCTGCTGAAAGAGCTCGTCGAGCGCGGCCTTGCCAAGCTCGCTCGCGGGCCGGTCGACGGCGGCGGTGACGCCGGCCACGGGCGCGAGCGCGTCGACGAGTCGGATCGTCTCGTAAAGGACGAACGCGACCGGCTGAGGCGTCAGGAACAGGTTTCCGGCCGGCAGCGTCTGTGGCGCTCCCTCCGACGGCACGACGAGCGCCTGGCCGTTGCGCACGCCCGAGAGGTCGATCGCGAGCGCGTCGTCGGTCCGGGTCGTGAGGAAACGCTCCATGTCGGCCGGTTTGCCGCACAGGAAGGCGATCCGGCTCGTTTCGAGAGCGTCGGGCGTCAGCGGCGCGACGAATGCCGCTTCGTCGTCGTCGGCGGCGAGCAAGCCCGTGTCATCCGCCGCCTGGTGAAAGAGATGCACCCGCGACGCTGGAAATTTCCGCTCGGCGAGGACGGCGCGGACGTCCCGGCCGAGGAGCGTGGTCGGCTCCACGAGGGAGACGACGAGGCCGGATCCGGGAGTGGCCCGAGTCACCCGGCCGCGTCTTTCGGACGCCCTCGGAAAAAACCGGCGAGCCGCGCGAGGGGCGCCGAGGCGGCATACGTCACGAGCAGGCCCGCGAGCGCGTATTGCCGGAGC
>DATGDV010000219.1:0-4000 GCA_035310685.1 Thermoanaerobaculia bacterium | reverse complement strand
GCTCGGCTGGGCCGCTCGAGAGGAAGGCGAGTCGCTCGAGAAGACGATCGCGCGCGCGGATCACCGCCTGCTCAAGGCGCGCGGGCTCACGCGCTCGGGTGAGCGCCCGAGGCTCTTTTCTCGCGAGGAATTGACGGCGTCCCGCTAGGCGGGAGCCATCACGACTCCGAGTCCGGGCGCGTCGGGCAGCGACCAGCGGCCCTCCGCGATCGAGAGGCCCGTGAAGGGGTCGCTGGCGAGGAGGAGATTGCCGTCGATGTCGAGCCAGTCGAAAAGCGGGCCGACGGCGACGCCTCCCGCGATGCCGAGCGAGGATTCGATCATGCAGCCGAGCATCAGCTTGAGGCGGAGGGCCCGCGCGATCGCCGTCATTTCGTAGACGCGCGTGATGCCTCCCGATTTTGCGAGCTTCAGGACGACGCCCTCGAAGAGGCCGGCCTTCGCCGGCACGTCCGAAGGGTGGACGACGCCCTCGTCACAGAGGATCGGGAACGTCGCGAGGCCCTTGAGCTTCGCCATCTCGCCGTCCATCGCCGACGGCATGGGCTGCTCGAGATAGATCGGTTTCACCGTGTTCAGCCAGGCGAGCTTCTTTTTCGCCTCCTCGACGGTCGTCCAGCCTTCATTCGCGTCCACGGTGATGGGCTTGTCGGTGACCGAGCGGATCGCCGCGACGTTCTCCTCGTCGTTCTGAAGCCCGACCTTGATCTTCAGCCTCGGAAACGCCGCGGCTTCGCGGACCTTCCGCTTCATGACTTCCGCAGTGTCGATGCCGATCGAGAACGTCGTGACGGGCATGCGCCCCTTCGGCACGCCGAGGAGCTCGTGCACGGGCCGGTTCAGCCTCTTGCCCTTCCAGTCCCAGAGCGCGAGGTCCAGCGCGGCCACGACTTCGGTGTCCGGGCCCGCCTCCCTCTCGGCGCGCTCCAGCCACGCGAGGTGCTCCCAGGGCGAGAGGCCCGAAACGGCCGCTCTCACGCGGGCAAACGCCGCCTCCGACGTCTCGAAGCTCTGGTTCCACCGCTTGTTCGCCGCGGCCTCGCCGTAGCCGGTCACGCCTTCCGCCGTCAGCGTCAAGAGGCCGTTCTTCTTCTCGTCTGCAGAGCCGCGCGCGATCGTCCAGGTGTGCGCCAGCTTGAGCGGCAGGGGAGCGTAGGAGAGGGACACCGGGGACGACGACGAACGAGAAGGAGCCTCGGCGAAGAGCACTTCGGGCAGCGCGGTCGCAGCGGCCGCGGTGGCTGACGAGAGAATGAGCGTGCGGCGGGAAAGAGCCTGCTTCACGTCCCGGATTATGGGGTGAGAATCGAGCGATGCGGGAGCGATTGATGACGGACGTGGGCCGGGAGGTCGTGCTTCGCCGGCCGGCAGCGGCGCGTGGCCCGGTGGCCGCGACTGCCCTCCTCGCCCTTCTTTCTTTCAGAGAGAATCTTCTTTCCGCGTCTTCCCCTGTCTCACCTCCGCGACCGAAGACAGCCGTCGTCGTCGCGGCGGTCCAGGACCTCTTCACGAGGCCCGACGAGACGTCCTCCGTCGACGACCAGGTCATCCTCGGAGAACGCGTGGAAATCCTCGAGGACGCGGCGGGCTTCGCGAAAGTGCGAACGGCCGCGGGCGAGGTGGCCTGGATTCCCGAGCGCGCGCTGCGCCGCGGCGAAACAACGGCGGCGGCGATCGCGAAAGTCGCGCGTGTGACGTCGAACTTCGCCCACGTCTACGCTTCTCCCTCGTTCACCGCCGCCAAGCCACTTCTCAGCGCCCCGGTCGGGGCCACGATGGCAGTCGAAGATTTCTTGGAAGGTAAAGAGGGCGGGTCGGCCGGAGCCAGCGATGGGTACTCTTGGGCGAAGGTACGCCTTCCGGACGAGCGCATCGGCTACGTCGCCGCGCGGGACGTCTCCCTCCTGCCCTTCGAAGAATCTTCGTCTTCCTCTTCTCTTCCTCTCAAGCCCCCTTCCGACTGGATCGCGTTCGGGAAAAGGTTTGTCGGCGCGCCGTACACGTGGGGCGGGACGACGCCCCTCGGGTTCGACTGCTCGGGGCTGGTGCAGAGGATTCTTCGCGAGCACGGCGTCCTCCTGAAGAGGAACAGCTACGAGCAGGCCTTTCAGGATCCGTGGCTCGTCCCCGTCGCGTTCGAGAAGCTCCGGCCGGGCGATCTCCTGTTCTTCGGCACGCAAGACAAGATCGATCACGAAGCCATGTGGCTCGGCGACGGCAGGGTCCTGCAGTCCACGCGCCACGGCGTGCCCGGCGTGCAGATCACTCCGTTCGACAGCCCGTTCCTGAAACCTCTCGTTCGTTACGCCAGAAGAGTCCGGAGGATTCCTTCGAACGAGAAAGAGACGAAGGAGAGGAAAGAAAGAGTTTCTTCGAGAGGGGAAGAGGGGAAGGCGCCGGGGCTCACCCCTGCGAAGGCGCGCGACCTCGACGCCATCCTTCGCGGTATTGCGGCTTCGAGCGGCGGCCGTTTTGGCATCTACGTGAAGGATCTGACAACCGGCTCTTCACTTTCTCAGAATCCTTCTCTTTCCATGCATGCCGCGTCCACGATGAAGACCCCCGTGATGCTCGAGGTGCTCCGCCGTGTCGACGCGGGGACGCTCTCGCTCACGGACGAGGTGCCGGTCAAGAACGAGTTCAAGAGCCTCGTCGACGGCTCGCGGTTCTCGGTCGGCCTCGAGGAGAGCGACGCGCCGACGATGAGACAGCTCGGCGGAAAAGCCACGCTCGAATTCCTCGTCACGGAGATGATCGTCCGCTCCTCCAACCTGGCGGCGAATCTCGTCCTCTCGCTCGTCGGGCCGGAGAACGTCCAGGCGTTCATGGACTCGCTCGGTGCGCCCACGGTGAAGGTGCGGCGCTGCGTCGAGGACCTGAAGGCGTTCGACAAGGGCCTGAACAACGAGACGGACGCCGCGGGCATGGCGACCGTCATGGAAGCTGCGGTGAGGTCGCCGAAGCTCTCGGCCGCCGCGCGAGCGAAGGCGTGGGAGATCCTCAGCGCCCAGACGATCAACGACGAGATCCCCGCCGGCCTCCACCCCCAGTCGGGAGCCATCGTCGGCCACAAGACAGGCTCCATGTCCACGTCGCAGCACGACGCGGCGGTCGTCCGCCTGCCCGACGGGCGGGAGTACGTCCTCGTCCTCCTCGCGAACGACTTCGGCGCGAACGAGGAGGGACGCCGGAAGGTCGTCGACGCCGCGCGGAAAATGTCGCGCGCCGTCTGGGAGGCGATGATCGCGCCGTGAAGCGCGGCATCCTCCCCGCCCTGCTCGTCATCTACGTCGTCTGGGGCTCGACGTACCTCGCGATCCGCTGGGGGATCGAGACGATCCCTCCCTTCACGATGGCCGGTGTCCGGTATCTCGTCGCGGGAGGCGTCCTGCTCGCATGGGTGAAGCGCCGCGGCGCGCCGCGGGTGACGTTCCGGGACCTCGGGCCCGCCTTCCTGACTGGCGGCCTCATGCTTCTCTGCGGAAATGGCGGCGTTGTGTGGGCCGAGCAGCGGATCGCCTCCGGCCTCGCGGCGCTGCTCATCGCGGTCGAGCCCCTCTTCATTGTCCTCCTGCAGGCGACGCTCCCACAGGAGCGCCGTCGCCCCTCGGTCCGCGCCCTCGTCGGCGTCGCGTTTGGCGTCGCGGGAGTCGTTCTCCTCGTCGGCCCTGTGCGCCTCGGGGACGAACGCGTCGACCTCGGCGGGGCCGTAGCCGTGCTCTTCGCGGCCTTCGCGTGGGCGCTCGGCTCGCTCCTCTCCAGGCACCTCGCCCCGCCCGCGTCGCCCCTGCAGGCGACCGCCCTTCAGATGCTGGTAGGAGGCGCCCTCCTCGGCTGCGCCGCCGGCGCGACGGGCGAGTGGGCCCGCTTCTCGCCCGCCCTGGTCTCGGGCCGCTCGATCGGGGCCGTCGCTTACCTCGTCGTCTTCGGCTCTCTCCTCGCGTTCACGGCCTACGTCTGGCTCCTGCGCGTCGCGTCTCCCGCCCTCGTCTCGACGTAC
>DATGDV010000218.1:0-6223 GCA_035310685.1 Thermoanaerobaculia bacterium | reverse complement strand
ACGATGCGGTTGGCGACGTACGCGCCGGAATAGGCGAGGAGGCCCATGTAGGCGAACTGGATTGCGGGCCATCTCCAGCCGCCCGTCTCGCGCCTCACGACGGCGACCGTCGAGAGGCACTGCATCGCGAAGGCGAAGAAGACGAGGAGCGCGACCGCGCCGCCGGCCGTCAGGTCGTGCCGGAGCGCGGCCTGGAGTCCTTCACTGCCCGACTTCGGGTCCATGCCGTAGAGCGTGCCGAGCGTGCCGACGATGACCTCGCGTGCCGCGAGCGACATCACGATGCCGATGCCGATCCGCCAGTCGAAGCCGAGCGGCCGCACGAACGGCTCGATCGCGCGGCCGATCGTGCCTGCCACGCTGTTGGCGATCTCCGGCAGCTTTCCGCCGGAGAGAGGCAGGTGCGCGAGGATCCAGAGCACGACCGCGACGCCCAGGATGACCGTGCCCGCGCGGCGGAGAAAGATCTTCGCGCGGTCGTACATCCTCAGGCCGATTTGGCGGAGCGTGGGGAGGCGGTAGGGCGGCATCTCGAGGAGAAACGGCGCACCGTCGCTGTTCAGGACGGACGACTTCAGGAGCCGCGCCGTCCCGAACGCGGCGAGGAAGCCGAGGACGTAGAGGCCGAGCATCGCGGCCGCGCGCGTGCCGAGGAACGGCCCGAGCAGCGGACGCTCGGGCAGGAAGGCCGCGATGATCAGGGTGTACACGGGCAGCCTCGCCGAGCAGGTCATGAACGGCGCGATGAGGATCGTCGCGATGCGGTCGCGCTTGTTCTCGATCGTCCGCGCCGCGAGGACGGCCGGCACGGCGCACGCGTACGCCGAGAGGAGCGGCAGGAACGATTTCCCCTGGAGGCCCGCCTTCCGCATCGTGCGGTCCGCGATCAGGGCGGCCCGCGCGAGATACCCGGAGTCCTCGAGGAGGCCGATGAAGAGGAAGAGCAACAGGATCTGCGGGAGGAAGATCACGACCGAGCCCACGCCGCCCCACACGCCTTCGAGGAGGAGAGACTTGAACAGCGACGCCGGGAGGAGCGCCGCCAGCCACGCCCCCGACGCCTGAACCGCGTGGTCCACGCCGTCCATGAGCGGGCGCGCCGCCGAAAAGATCGTCTGGAACACCGTGACGACGACCGCGAGGAAGACGAGAGGCCCGGCGACGGGATGCAGGAACACCGCGTCGAGCCGGCGCGTCCAGACCGGCGGCGCGGGCGCCGCGTAGCGCGCTTTGTCCCCCATCGCGACCGCCCACTGCCGGCACTTCGGAATGTCCGCGAGGACCGGCAGGTCCCGGGACGCGGGGACGCCCACGGCCCCGCTCAGGAATTCCCGCACCATCTCGAGGCCCTCGCCCTTGGACGCGCTTGCGAGGGCGACGGGGACTCCGAGGCGGGTCGCGAGCGCCTCGGCGTCCACCGCTCCTCCTCGGCTCGACAGCTCGTCGGCCATGTTCAGGACGACGAGCGTCGGAAGCCCGAGGGCGAGGATGGGAGCCGCGAGCACGAGATGGCGGTTCAGGTTCGTCGAATCGAGGATGAGAAGCACGGCGTCGGGCCTCGCCATGCCCTCCATCTCGCCCTTCAGGACGTCGTGCGTCACACGCTCGTCCTCCGAGCGCGGAGACAGGCTGTAGACGCCCGGCAGGTCGATGAGCACGACCTCGCGGTCGCCCTCGAGCCGTGCCCGGCCGCGCCGCTCCTCCACGGTGACACCCGGGAAGTTCGCGACCCGCTGCCGGAGGCCGGTGAGGCGGTTGAAGAGCGTGGACTTGCCGGAGTTCGGCGGCCCGACGAGCGCGACGAGGCGGGGGGCAGCGCCATGAAGGGGAAGAGCCGCCACCGGGCACCCCTCGCAGCCGTGGAGCGCGTTCACGCGGCCCCCTCTTTCGCGGCCTCAACGAGAAGGTGCCGCGCCGTGTCGCGCCTCAAGGCGAACTCGGTGCCGTCCACCCGAAAGACCCTCGGGTCGCCCCCGGGCGCGCTGCGGGCCGCCACGATGCGCGCTCCCGGGAGAAAGCCGAGCTCCATCAGGCGCGTCGCGTCGGCCTCCGGCAGGTCGATCCGCGCGAGGACGCCCGATCCGCCCGGGAGGAGGTCGTCGAGGCTCACTGCCTTTTTCCGTTTGGGCCTGCGTGTCCTGAGACTGAGTCGCATCTTCGATATTATGCACCAACCGGGCCGGGAGGTGTCGATGATGCGGATGCGTCAAACTTCCGGCCCCCGGCCTTCAGCAGCTCGAAGCCGGCGAGCCCGCCGACGCCCGCCCCGGCGGCCAGGGCGACGTCGGCGCCGGAGAGCGATCCGAACCTCAGAAGCTCGCGAATCGGCGCGATCCCCAGACACAGGCCGAGAACGCCGATCGCGCCCCCGAGGACCCACCAGATCGCCGGATTCGGCATCCGGAGAGACGCAACCAGGGTCTGGCCGGTCGAGCGGTGCGTGAGGATGAGCGCCAGGTTCAGGAGAAGAAGAGCGGAGAAGGCGAGCGCCCGCGTTCTTCCCTCGACGTCGCCCCGGGCCACGGAGAACGCGGCGATTCCCAGCACCACGATCAGCGCGAGGATGCCGTCGAGCAGCGCGCGGACCACGATCCGCCTCGGAAGGAGCGGCTCTCTCGGGTCTCTCGGCGGGCGGCGCATGAGGCCGGGGTCCCCCGGCTCGGCCTCGAACGCGATCGAGCACGCCGGATCGATGACCAGCTCGAGAAGGACGATGTGGACCGGCAGGAGGACCAGAGGCCAGCCCACCAGCGCCGGCACGAGGGCGGAGCCTGCGATCGGGACGTGGACGGAAAGCACGTACGCCATGGCCTTCCGGATGTTCTCGAAAATGCGGCGCCCGAGCCGGATGGCCGCGACGATCGAGGAATAGTCGTCGTCGAGCAGGACGAGAGCCGACGCCTCCCGGGCCACATCCGTCCCGCGTCCGCCCATTGCGATCCCGATGTGCGCGGCCTTCAGGGCGGGCGCGTCGTTCACCCCGTCTCCCGTCATGGCGACGACTTCGCCGTCCGCCTTGAAGGCATTCACGAGCCGCAGCTTCTGCTCGGGCACGACCCGCGCGAAGAGCCGTGTGCCCGTGACGCGCGACGAGAGAGCCGCATCGTCGAGAGCATCCAGCTCGGACCCGGTCATGACGTCGCCGGGCGGCAGGCCGGCGCCGGACGCGATCGCCCGAGCGGTCCCCGGGTAATCCCCGGTGATCATCACCGTTCGTACGCCGGCTCGCTCGCACTCGGCAACGGCTTCCGGGACTCCCGCGCGGAGCGGATCCGCAAGGCAGACGAGACCGAGGTACTCGTACGTGAGATCGTGCGCGGACGGGGGCAGGGGGCCCGGCGGTGCCGTCGCACGGGCGACGGCGAGCATCCGAAGGCCGCGCTCGGCGAACTGCGCCACGACGGCGAGGAGCGCCTCTGCCTTCGCCGCCGGGAGATGACAGAGGTCGGCGACGGCTTCGGGAGCGCCTTTGGCCGCCACCACCCTCGGCCCTCCCCCCTCCGGCTCCCAGACGTGCGTCACCGCGAGCAGCTCCCGGCCGAGGGGATACTCGTGCACGAGCGCCCAGCCGCCGTGAAGATGCTCAGTACCGGCAAGCGTGCCTCTCGCGAGCGTTTCCACGGCTCGCTCCATCGGATCGAAGGGTTTCTGCCTGCTCGCGAGGAGCGCGAATTCGACGAGCGCGTGAAACGTCTCCGGCAGCGGCTCGCCACGATGGCTCGTCACCTCCCAGGTCTGCCCGCCGGCTTCGAGCGCAGCCACCGCCATCCGGTTCTCGGTGAGCGTTCCCGTCTTGTCCACGCACAGCACGGTGGCCGACCCGAGCGCTTCGATGGCCGCGGCGCGCCGCGTGAGGACGTTCCGCCTCGAGATGCGCCACGCGCCCAGGGCGAGAAACACCGTGAGGATCACCGGGAACTCCTCGGGCACGAGCGACATGGCGAGTGCGAGTCCGGCGAGGAGACCTTCGAGCCAACCGCCCCGGATGAGTCCGAAAGCGAGCGCGAGGAGGGCGCACAGAGCGAGACCCGCGGCGGCGAGAACGCGAACCCATCGCGCCGTCTGGGTCTGGAGCGGCGTCGCGTTCGTGTCCAGCGTCTGCAGGGCCTTGCCGATCTTTCCCAGCTCGGTCTTCGGGCCCGTGGCGCTCACGCGGGCGACGCCCTGCCCCCGCACGACGAGCGTCCCGGACCACACCCACGGCAGGACGTCACCTCCCGGCGGTCCAGCCTCCGCCGCGCTCTCGTCCGCGAGCTTCGTCACCGGGACAGACTCCCCCGTGAGAAGGGACTCGTCCGCCGAGAGGCTCATCGCCCGGAGGAGCACGCCGTCGGCCGGCACGCGGTCGCCCTCCGCGAGGATGACGAGGTCGCCCCGCACGACCTCGCGGCCGGGGATCCGGCGCTCGCGCCCGTCGCGCACGACGAGTGCGCGCGGGCTCGAGAGGTCGCGCAGAGCGTCCAACGCGCGCTCCGTCTTCCGCGACTGGTACAGGGAAAGCCCCACGACCCCGAAGACGGATGCGAGGAGGACGAGCGCTTCCTCGCGGTCTCCCAGAAGCACATAGACCCCTCCGCACGCGAGGAGGAGCAGGATCATCGGCTCCTTTACGATCTCGGCGGCGAGCGAAACGAGGCTCCGGCGCCGCGTGGACGGCAGCTCGTTCGGGCCCTCGCGGGCGAGTCGAGCCGCCGCCTCCGCGTCCGTGAGTCCCGGCGCGCGGCGCAGGTCGAATTCGGCGCTGCCTCTTGAAGGTTTCTCCACCGCTGCCGTCCGTTCAGGCCCGCGGCCGGACCCGCGCGCCGTCCGCGACGCGATCGCTCGGATGGAGGAGGACGGAAGCGCCGTCGGCGAGGCCGCTGCGGATCTCGGCGTGCGTCCGGTTCATGAGTCCCGTCTCGACGAGCTTGAGGTGCGCGCGCCCTCCCACAACCGCGAAGACGGCCCATGCGTCGCCCTTGCGGAAGAGAGCGCTCGCGGGGACGCGCACGACGTTTTTCGCCTCGTCCACGACGATCCGCGCCTCGACGCGGAACCCGTCGCCCAGCGCCGCCGGCGGGCTCGCCAGATCGCCCACGACGTGGACGCGCTGCTCCTCGACGCCGAGCGCCGAGAGCTTGGTGAACGCCGACGGCTCGACGAGACGCACGGTCGCGGGCAGCGGCTCGGGACCGCCCCATTCCTCGAGCCACATCCGCGCCCCGGGCCGGACGCGGACCGCCTCGCGCGAGAGGACGTCCAGCACGATCTCGAGCTTCGACGGATCTCCGACCTCGAGCAGTGGCGCCCCCGCGACCACGGGGCGCTCGCTCTCCTCGACGACCTTGAGGACACGGCCGGCCACGGGGCAGCGGACCACCGTGAGAGCTTCGCCGCGACCCGATTCGGCCGCGAGGAGCGCGGCCTTCGCGGCCGCCGCCTCGAATCCGGCGGCGCGGGCCACGAGACGCGCGGCCTCCAGCTCCCGAAGGCGCACGGTCTCGGCGAGCTCGGCCTGCTCACGCTCCTCCGGCGCCATGACTCCCTTCTTCGCGAGCTTCTCGATCCGGTCGCGGTTCCGCTTCGCCTGCTCGGCGGCCGCGACCGCCTGCATCTCCCGCGCTCCGGCCGCACGCTGGGCGGCGCGCGTGGACTCGTGTCGCGCCGAGAGCTCCGCCCGCGTCCGCGCGTCGAGGGGAAGCGGATCGAGACGAGCCACCACGTCACCGCGGGTGAGCGTGTCCCCCTCGTGGACCTCGAGCCTCGAAAGCCTCCCCGGCACCGGAGCGCTCACGACGAAGCGGTCCACCACGCGCGTCTTCCCTTCCTCGTCGACCGTCACGACGACGGAGCCCCGGTCGGACCGTCCGAGGTCGACCGGTACCGCTTCGGACCGGAGGCGGAGCGCCACCGCCGCGGCCCCCAGGAGGACCAAGACGGCGGCGACGAAGGCGGTGCGCTTCTTCTTCATGGCCTTTCACTCCCTCGATTTCAGGACTTCGATGAGATCCAGCCGGCGGATGCGCCCCGAGACGGCGAGCGCGGACGCGACTGCGGCGGCCGCGACGACGAGCGCCGCAAAGGCGTACGTCTCGGGCGTGAGGACGAGCGGCAGCCGGAACGTCTCCCGCTGGTAGAGCGGCAGGATCGCGCGGCAGATCCACTTCCCCGTGAAGGCGCCGAGCGGGACCGCGGCCAGAGTCAGAATCGCCTGCTCGCCGAGGAGCATCCGGGAGACTTCCCC
>DATGDV010000217.1:0-4032 GCA_035310685.1 Thermoanaerobaculia bacterium | reverse complement strand
CGCGGCACGCGAGTCGGTGCGCCTCGCGACCCGGCGTTACGAGTCCGGGCTGTCGGCCTATTTCGAGGTCCTCGACGCCCTGCAGCAGCTCCTCCCCGCCGAGACCGCCCTCGTCCAGACGCGCCGCGATCGACTGGCGTCTCTCGTCTCGTTCTACCGCGCGCTCGGCGGCGGTTGGAGCGATGTCCCGCCCCCGCCTGCGGCGGCGCCAGGCGGGGCGGAAAAGCCCTGAGACGTCGTCTCGACCTCCTCGACCCCGGGAGCGGCCACGGCACGGAGTCGCCCGCCCGCCTGTAAACTGGCAGGTGCACATGTCCCGCTGGGAGCGCAAAGAGCTCGTCATCCGGACGAATGCCACCGGGCAGCCGATGACCGCCCCGGTCTTCTGGTGCCATGGCCGCAATCCGCGGCCCCTCGCGTACATCCAGGCGAACGTCCATGGAGCCGAGCTGCAGGGAAACGCGGCGATCCTCGCGCTCTTCGACTTTCTCGAGAGAGAGACCCCGCGCGGAAGCCTCATCCTCGTCCCGCGCGTGAACCCGATCGCCGCCAACCAGCAGATCGGCGACTACGCGTCGGGCGTCTTCGATCTCGCGAGCGGCCTCAACTTCAACCGCGGCTACATCAACCTGACGGGTCCGTCGCGCGGCAGCTCCGCATGCTACGTGGACGTTGACGCGTTCGCAGCCGTTCACCGCGACGCGACGCTCGCCGAGATCCGGGACGGCTTTCGCCAGGCCCTCAAGGCCGCTCTCGCGGCCGTGCGCGACTCGGCCGGCCCGTGGGGCATGGAGGCGCGCCTCGAGTTCGCTCTCGCGATCCAGGAGCTCGCGATCGAGGCCGACGTCGTGCTCGACCTCCACACGGGCGACCGCGCCCCGCGCTACGTCTACGCGCCCGAGGGCGCGACCGCGGCGACGCGCGCCCTGGGGTTTCCGTTCGTCCTCGAAGTGCCGCCGCGTTTCGCCGGCGCCCTGGACGAGGCGTCGTTCGTGCCCTGGAACGACCTCGCGGAGGCCTTTCGGCGGTTGACGCGGACCGATGTGAGGAGGTTCGTGGACGGATTCACGGTCGAGCTGGGCTCCATGAACGCCTTCTCGATGGCCCAGGGCGTCGAGGACGCCAAGCGCATCGCCTCGGCCCTCCGCTACTACGGCGTCCTCGACGGCGAGCCCGACGACCCGGCCTACCGCATCGTGGCGTGCAGCGTGATCGACTACAAGTCCGTCTACGCACCGGCCTCCGGCCTCGTGGACGCGGCGCTCTCGCCCGGCACGCCCGTGAGAAAAGGCGACCTCCTCGCCCGCATGGTCGACCCGTCCCGCTGCGCGACGCCGCCGCGCGCGCAGGACGCCGCGGTGGAGGTGCGCGCGCCGGACGACGGCGTCGTCCTCCTGTTCCACGCGTTCTCGTCGATCCCGAAAGGCGCGCGGCTGCTCTCGATGATGACGAACACGCGCCCGCTGTAGGCCAGGAAAAGAAGGAGGAAGATTTTGCTTAGGGGGATATCTCCCGAATGTCCTATGTCAAGGGTCCCACCGCCGCGCGGCGCGCGGAGCGCGCCCTTGACATCGGACATTCGGGAAGAAGATTTCCAACTATCGGCGGCTGCATCAGCAGCCGCCGCATATCAGAAAAGGACCTCTCTTCCTTCCGGTCCCTACCCCTTCTAAGAAGAATCCTCCTCTTTTCTCGCTCTCTCTATCTGAGGTATCCCAGGCTCCTCAGATTCTCGACGTACGCTTTCGGATCGATGGCGAGCTCCGCGCTCGCGCGGCGCCTGCCCCACGACGCGACCGTCTCGGCGCTTGCCGCGCCCGGCGCGAGGAGATCGCCGCGCACGCGTCCCGAGATCTCGCGTGACGCGGGAACGCCCAGAACCGCGAGGACCGTGGGCGCGAGATCGACCGGCGCGAGCGTCGATTCCGCCCCCCTCCTCGCGAGGGGGCCCTCGAGAAGCACGACGCCGCCGCTTTCGCGGCGTCCCGCGTCGAGGACGAGGACGAGAAGGTCGGGCGCGGGCGCGAGGCCCGGGTCGAGGAGGAACGCGCGGAGCTTCGCCGTCTCCTCCGTCAACGCCGCCGCGAGCGCGACCCGGTCGGCGGTTCCGCGCTCCGGGTCGAGAAGCGCGGCCGAGAGGATGTCGGGACCCGGGAGATAGAGGAGAGCGAGGCGCGGACCGTCCCGGCGCCAGGCCTCGCGAAAGGCGGCGAGCGCGAAGGTGTCGAGGCCGCGCGCGTCCGCCACGAGGCGCTCGAGCGAGCCCGGCTCCGGCGCGACACGAGGCGCGAGGCGCGAGGCGCGCTCGGCGGCGTCGGCCGGCCAGCCTTCGCCCGCGAGCGACGCGCCCGCGCGCGCCGCGAAGAAGAGGTGATTCCCGAGGATCGTCCCTCCGCCCTCCTCGGCCGGGTACGTCGTCCACCAGTTCACGGTGAGGGAAGGGATGCCGCCCCGGGTCGCGACCTCCCACAGCGAAGGCACGCGCCTCGCGCCGGCCGTGACGGACTCGCGCCGCGCGAGGTGCAGAGCCGGCAGCACGTCCCTCAGATACCAGCCGGCGCCCCCGAGAGGGCGGACGGCCGACCTCACGCCCAGAACGCGCACGAGGTCCAGGGAGCCGATCCCGTGGTGCTTCACGCTCTCGCCCGTCGCGACCGTCGTCCAGAACGCGGCCGGGTCCCGCGCCTCCTTCGCGTAGCGAGCCCGCGCGGCCTCGGCGCCCGGCAGGCCTTCGGTCCAGCCGTCGATGCCCACGATGACGACGCGCCGCGCGTTGCCCGCCACGACGAGAGGAGCTTCCCCGGCCGCTGGCGCGCGGAAGAAGAGGGCGGAGATTCCGACGAGGACGAGCGTTCCTCCCGCGAGGACCCAGGCGACGAAGGTGCGGCGCGGCCGCGTCGCGAAGAGCCGCCCGGAAGCCGCGAGAACCGTGAAGGCGAGGCCGCGCGCCACGCGGACGGCGATGAGCACGGCGAACGCGACCGCGAAGAGGACCGCTGCGGCCGCCGGGGGCCCCGCGCTCTCGAGCGCGGGACGCGCCGCGAGGACGCCCGCGACGCCGGCGAGGATGCCGAATGCCACCGCGATCTCCGTGGATCCCTCTTCCGCGTCCCCGTGCGCGCGAACCCGCACGAGCGCGAGCAGGACGAGCGCGAGGACGACGAAGGAAGCGACCGCCGCCGAGCCCGCGAAGAGCCAGAGGAAGAGGACCGCCGCGTCCCGGAGCGGCAGCGCCGAAGAGACGGCGTGGAGAACGGCCTGCGCGAGGGCGACGGCGGCGGCGAGAAACGCGGCGCCCGTCGCCGCGCCGAGGAGGAACGCCCGGGTCCGCGTGCGCGCCGCGAGCGCGCCCTTGAGCACGGCGCCCTCCACTCCCCGGTCCAGATAGCCCCGCTCGCGCAGGCGCTCGCGGGCGACGTCGAGCGACAGCTCGACCCCGGAGGAAGAAGAAGATCTTTCTGCTCCCTCTCGTCGGGAATCGTCTCGCTCGTCCATTCAGCCTGCGACGTTACCGCAACGCTAGCTCTTCCGGTCCCTCAGCATCACCGCGAACTCGCGCAGCAGGTCCGCCTTCTTCCCGAACGGTGAGAGGGAGTCGAGAGCGTGCTGCGTCAGCTCGGCGACCAGCGCGCGAGCTCCGTCGACCCCCACGTGGCGCACGAACGTCGGCGCCGGCGCGCGGCGTGCGCTCTTCCCGGACTCGGCGACCGGAGCCTGCTCGAGGAGGTCGTCGACGATCTGGAACGCGAGTCCGACGTTGCGCGCGTACGAGCGCACCGCGGCGAGCTCCTTCTCGCGCGCACCGCCGAGCACGGCGCCGAACTCGGCCGACGCGACGAAAAGCGCTCCCGTCTTGCGCGCGTGAATCGTTTCGAGGCGGTCGAACGTGGCGGAGGCGGCGTCGGTCGTGAGGTCCAGCGCCTGGCCCGACGCGAGCCCCGCGAGACCCGAGGCGTCCGCGAGGCGCGAGACGAGGTCGAGCGCGGCGGAGGACGGAAGGCCGCCCCGCCGCGGATGAAGTCCGGCCTCGGC
>DATGDV010000216.1:0-1765 GCA_035310685.1 Thermoanaerobaculia bacterium | reverse complement strand
GGGCCGATTACTTCAAGTACTTCGTCATCTTCCTCCTGGCCGCGATCGGCGGCACCCTCGGCGTCCTCTTCATGATCCCGCTCCGGCGAGCGCTCATCGTCAAAGAGCACGGCAATCTGAAGTACCCCGAGGGAGTCGCCTGCGCCGATGTCCTGATCGCGGGCGAGAAGGGCGGCAACCTCGCGAAAATGGTCTTCGCGGGCGTGGGCGTCGCGATGCTGTACAAGTTCCTGTACGGCATCCTCGGCCTTTGGCGTGAGACGGCGACGTGGTTCCAGACCGGGAAGAACGGAAAGATTCCCGACGCGACGCTCTCGTCCGACGTAACGCCCGAATACCTGGGCCTCGGCTACATCATCGGGCCGAAGATCGCCGGCGAGCTCGCCTCGGGCGGCGTCCTCTCGTGGCTCGCGCTGATCCCGCTGATCTCGATCTTCGTGCCCGAGACGCGCCTCGTCGACGACCTCTCGAAGCTGGGTTACTCGGAAGGCTGGAAGGCCTCGCACACGCACGCGCAGTGGATCTACTACGCATACGTGCGGTACGTCGGGGCCGGGGCCGTCGCCTGCGCGGGCGTGATGACGCTCTTGAAAACGCTTCCCACGATCGTGTCGGCTTTCCGCGAGTCGGTGAAATCGCTCCGGGGCGGCGCCGGCGAGAAGGCGCGCGTGAGGACGGAGGACGACCTCGGGATGGGGATCGTCGTCGCGGGCTCGATCGTCCTCGCGCTCCTGATCGCGGTCCTGCCCGGCTTCCCGCACGGGCCGTTCCCGGGCTCGCTCGTCATGTCGCTCCTCGTCGTCATCTTCGGCTTCTTCTTCGTGACCGTCTCCTCCCGCATCGTCGGGATCATCGGCACGTCCTCGAACCCGATCTCGGGCATGACGATCGCCACCCTGATGGCCACGTGCGTCGTGTTCGTCCTCATCGGCCGGACGGGCGAGGCCTACCAGCCGGTCGCGCTCTGCGTCGGCGCTCTCGTGTGCATCGCCGCCGCGAACGCGGGCGCCACCTCTCAAGACCTGAAGACGGGGTTCCTCGTGGGCGCGACGCCGCGCCGCCAGCAGGTCGGCTTCATCATCGGCGTCCTCGTCTCGACGCTCGTCATCGGCGGGACGCTGTTCCTCCTCGACAGCACGTACCGCGAGATCGGGCAGGCGCACGGCATCGGCGGCGCGAGGCTGGCGGCGCCGCAGGCCACGCTCATGGCCACGATCATCAAGGGCCTCCTCGCCCAGAACCTGCCCTGGGCACCCGTCCTCGTGGGCGTTTTCCTGGCGTTCATGGCGCAGATGGCCGGCGCGCACGCCCTCTCCTGGGCCGTCGGCGCGTACCTCCCTCTCGCGACCACGTTTCCCATTTTCATAGGCGGAATGATGAAGGCCCTCGCAGACAAGATGCGGCACAAGAAGGAAGAGAGCGAGCTGTCGTCCGGGATGCTCTACGCTACGGGTCTCGTGGCGGGTGGGTCGTTGGGCGGCGTCCTCATCGCTCTCGTCACCGCCGCGGGGGACATTCCGCTCGTGAAGCGGCTTCTGGCGGGCATGGGAATCCAGAAGCCGCTCATCGACGCGCTGGACTTCGGCGGAAGGTGGTACGGGGACTTCAAAGACAGTCTCGTCGGTGGCGGGATTCTCTGTGCCGTCGTCTTCGGTCTCATCTGTCTCCTTCTCGTCAAGAACGCGCGGAAGGACCTGGAAGCCTAGGGAACGCTCTCTCGCCGCCCTGGCTCTTTTCCTGGAGTGGAAGAGGGAAGACGGGGAAG
>DATGDV010000215.1:0-10316 GCA_035310685.1 Thermoanaerobaculia bacterium | reverse complement strand
GAGCTCGCGACCGTCGAGGCCGAGTCCGACCCGCGGCTCGAGATCCCCGAGATCCATCGCCGCGTCATCGAGACGGGAGGGAAGGCGCTCCTCTTCAAGCGCCCGAAGGGCGCCGACTACCCGGTCGTGACGAACCTCTTCGGCACGCAGAGGCGCCTCGAGCTCGCCTTCGGCCGGAGGCCACGGGAGTTCGTCGAGACGGCGGCGCGCGCCGCGGTCGAGCTGCTCCCGCCGACGGGAGAGAAGCTCTGGGAGTTCCGGTCGCTCTTCGGCTCCGCCCTGCGCGTCGGGACGAAGCGCGCGGCCCGCGCCCCGGTGCTGGACGTCGTGGACGACGCGCCGGATCTCACCCGTCTGCCCGCCCTCACGCAGTGGCCGGAGGACGCCGGGGCGTTCCTGACGCTGCCCCTCGTCTACTCGGAGCCTCCATCCGACGGTCCGGCAGGCTCCGCGCACGGGCGGCAGTCGAATCTGGGCGTCTACCGCATGCAGATCCACGGCCCGCGGATGGCGGGCGTCCACTGGCAGATCGCGAAGGGCGGCGGATTCCATTACCACGAGGCCGAGGCGCGGGGCTCGGCCCTGCCGCTCACGGTCTTCCTCGGCGGACCTCCCGCCCTGATCCTCGCGGCCGTCGCGCCGCTGCCCGAAGGGCTGTCCGAGCTCCTCGTCGCCTCGCTCCTTCTCGGCGAAAGGCTCCCGATGACGAGCGTGCCGTCTCACCCGCACCGCCTCGTCGCCGACGCGGAGTTCGCCCTCACGGGGTCCGTGCCGCCGAAGGTCCGCAGGCCGGAGGGACCGTTCGGCGACCACTACGGCTATTACTCCCTCGCGCACGACTATCCCGTCTTCGAGGTCGCACGGATCTACCGGCGGCGGGACGCGATCTTCCCGGCCACGGTCGTCGGAAGGCCCCGCCAGGAGGACTTCTACATCGGCGAGATGCTGCAGGAGCTGCTGTCCCCGCTCTTCCCCCTCGTGATGCCGTCCGTCGTCGACCTCTGGAGCTACGGGGACACGGGCTTCCACTCGCTCGCGGCGGCTGTCGTGAGGGACCGATACGGCCGCGAGGCGATGACGTCGGCGTTCCGCATCCTCGGCGAGGGCCAGCTCGCTCTCACGAAGTTCCTCCTCGTCACCGACATGAAGCGGGACCTGCGCGACTTCCGCGGCCTCCTCGAGCACGTCCTCGCGCGTTGCCGGTTCGAGACGGATCTCTTCCTGTTCGGCAACCTCGCGATGGACACGCTCGACTACACGGGCCCGAAGGTGAACGAAGGGAGCAAGGGCGTGCTCCTCGGCCTCGGGGAGGCGATCCGCGACCTCCCGCACGAGTTCCGCGGCACGCTGCCCGACGGCGCGCGCGCGGCCGCGGTCTTCTGCCCCGGCGCGCTCGTCGTGGACGGCCCGTCGTTCGGGTCCGACCGCTCTTTTGCCGACAACCTCGCCCGGGATCCCGCGGTCGCCGGATGGCCGCTCGTCGTCCTCGCCGACGACGCGGCGGAAGCCGCGAAGGACGAGCGGGCGTTCCTCTGGCACGTCTTCACGCGTTTCGAGCCCGCCGCGGACGTGCACGGCCGGAGCGAGGTGGTTCGGAACCACGTGGCGTTCGCGCCGCCGGTCGTCCTCGATGCCCGAACGAAGCCCTGGATGCCGAAGGTCGTGGAGGTCGATCCGGCCACCGCGGCGCTCGTCGACCGGCGCTGGCGCGAGTACTTTCCGGCGTCCTGACCGACAGTTTTCGTCGCCTGCCGGCAGGGAGAGGCGCCGCTCGAAGTCGTTTTCGGGGCATCGGGCGGCTTTTTTCCGCGGCCCGGTTCCTGCAGGGGTCCCGAGAACAACGATGGCCGTCCCGATCGGAGTGGGAGATGTCCTGGCGGAAGCCGGCGACCTGACGGTACGCCGGCTGAGCCGTGCCTCGACCTGGCAGAAGACGTACGGCGGCACGATCGAGAGGGCTCTTCTCTCCACGGGAGCCGTCACCGAGGAGGTCCTGACCGCCGCTCTCTCGCAGGCGTACGGCCTCCCGGGAGTCTCGCGGGCGACGCTCGTCGCGTCCGACCCGGATATCGTCGAGTGCCTTCCCGCGAAAGAGCGCCGCCGATTCCGCGCGTTCCCGTTCGCGCTTTCGGGAAAGCGCCTCCGAATCGCGACGTCGGACCCGCGCAACCTCGTGCTTCTGAAGAATCTGGCGGACGCGACGGGTTTCGAGGTGGAGCTCCACGTCACGCCCGACCCCGTTCTCGAGGACCTCATCGAGAGCTTCGAGGGTCAGGCCGCGAGAGCGGTTCTCCCGCCCGTTTCGCAGATTCAACCGGACGCTCCGCCCGTTCCGATCGCACTCGCGCCCGACGACTCCATCGGGCGCCTCGGGCGTGCGCTGCTTGCCGAGGCGCTGCGCTTCGGCGCGACCGAGCTCGAGCTCGGGGCGAACACGCACGGCGCGTTCCTGCGCACGTTCGACGCCGAGCACCCCGCCGTCACGCGGCGTCTCTCGGCCGCGCTTCTCGGCCCGCTCACCGCCTGGTTCCAGGAGCGTTGCCGGCGTCCCGAAGGATTCGTCGTCGAGGCGAAGGGCCCCGGAGGAAAGGTCATGCGCCGCCTCGAGCTTCTCGCGGTCGACACGCACGGCGTCCGCGTCCGTCTGCACCCCCTCGAGAAGGCTGCGAGAGGCGAGCATCCGAAGGAGGACGTGACCTGCCCGCACGAGAGCACGCAGGGCTTCGTCTTCTGCCCGCACTGCGGCGACGTGCTCTAGGTCGATCCACCTGGAGAAGGCGACGGTTCCGGACCGCCCCGGCCGCGGCCCCGGCCGCGGCGCCTCCTTCGCCGGCCGCCCCCTCCCTCGGCGCGCGGCGCCTCGGGAGACGGCACGTTCGCGGGCTGAGGAGGACGCGCGGGTGCCGCCGCGTTCATGGGCTGAATCCGCTGCGGCCGGCCCCCGCCGCCGTTGCCTCCCGCTCCGCCGCGCCCGCGCCGCCTGCGGCGGCGCCCGCCGCCCTCACCGGGCTGCTGCTGCGGCTGTTGTCTTTGTCCCGCCGCGGCGCGCTCGCGTCGCTCGCGCTCCCGCTGCGCCTGTCGGCGCGCGTCCTCTTGCTGCTTCTGGCGCTGGCGTTCGCGCGCGCGCCGCTCTTCTTCCGCGCGCCGGGCCGCTTGCTCGGCCTCGTGCTTCTTCCGCCATTCCCCCTCGATCTCGTCGCGCTCGCGGCGCTCTTCCTCGGTGAGGAGTCCGGCGACCGTGACGAAAATTTCCGGGTGCGCCGCCTGCTCGCGAATGCACGCGATGATCTGCTCTTTCACGGGCGCATTCTCGTCGGCGACGACGGCCGGGAGGCGGTTCGCGTCCGAGAGAAACATGCGCGTGAAGACGATCCGGCGCGCCTGGCCGGCCGCGTCGTTCGTGAGGGTCAGCCAGTAATGGTCCCGCTCGTGGTCGAGACCGTGGGCGACCAGCGCGAAGCCCGGCAACGCCTCGATGGCGAGCGCGGCCAGCAGGTCGACGTGCTTCTCGCCGATCTCCTGCGTCTGCTCCATCGAGACGACGCGGTCGCGAAACATGCGGACGGAGCCCATCGGCGGCGAGTCTACCAACCGCCGTCGGTCAGACGGCCACGCCGCCCAGCGCGAGCACGCGCCGGGCATGGGCGTCGGGCCCGAACGAGGCCCTCAGGTGCGCCGCGCCCGCCGCGAGGCGCGGTCCGAGTCCCTCGCGCACGAAGCGCGCCATCGCGCGCGTGAGGGCGGGGGTGTCCCCCGGAGGTACGAGGAGGCCGCTGTGTCCGTCCTCGACGATGTCCGCGAGGCCCTCGACCGCCGTTCCGATGACGGGCCGGCCGTACGCGAGGGCGTCCGCCGCGATGCCGGAGCCCGTCGCGTGCCGGTACGGGCAGACGACGGCGTCGGCAGCCGCGAACCACAGCCCGCGCTCTTTCTCGGAGAGGTACCGGAGCTCCAGCCGAACGCCCGCCGGCGCCCACGCCTCGAGGCGGCGCGCCTTGCCCCAGGGCTCGCCCGCGAGGACGAGGAGCGCCGAGGGAACTTCCTTCCTCAGGGCGGCGAAGGCGTCGAGGAGAACGTCCCAGCCCTTGTAAGGTCTGAGGAGGCCGCTGAAGAGAAAGACCGGCGCGTCGAGCGGAAGGCCGAGGTGGCCGCGCGCGTCGTCGCGGTCGGGGAGGACGGCGCGGGGTTCGGCCGGATGCGGCACGATGGCGACGGGCGCGTCCGCGCGCTCGCCGGAGATCTCGCGCGCGCTCCGCGCGTTCTGCACGGCAAAGCGATCCGCACGGCGCAGGACGCCGCGCGTGAGGGCGTCTTTGAGCGGGTGCGACTCGTGATCGAAGACGTTGTGGCACAGGAGGAGTCGAACGGCGGAGGGCCTCTCGGCACCGAGAATGGACAGAAACAGCGTCACGTGCGGCGCGAAGTAGGACGTCCACCAGGGGACGATCACGAGAGAGACTTCTTTGAAGGAAAGATAGCGGGCCGCTCTCACGAACGAGTAAGGGTTCAGCCCGTCGAGGAGCGCGCCGGCCTCTCCCAATCGCGAGTCGCGCGCCGAACCGACGGCGTCACCCTCTTCACCTTCTAAGAAGTCTTTCTTCTCCTCTTTTCTTTCTTCCGAATAGTCCGCCGTCCCCGGATAGAGAAAGCGCGGATACATCCGCCGAAATCCGATGACGAGAGGGTCGAGGCCCAGCCGGCGCATCGCGGCGAGGAGGCGCCCGTCCTGGTCGGCGATTCCGCTGCGCCACGGCGGGAAAGGACCGACGAGGGCGACGGCGGGAGGCGTCATGCGGCGGCTGCCGGCCGCGTTCCGTTCATTCCGCGATTCTGCGGCATGCCGCCCGGTCACACGGAAAGGAGATACGCCTTGAGGTACTCCCCCTCGGGGCAGTCGATCGAGACGGGATGGTCCGGGCCGGCGCCGCGCTTCTCGAGGAGCCGCGCCGGACGGCCGGCGTCGAGCGCGGCGGCGAAGATCACCTTCTGGAAGAGGTCGGGCGAGATGCGGCCCGAGCACGAGCAGGCGAGGAGAAGGCCGCCCGGCGCGAGGAGCTGAAACGCGAGCCGGTTGATGTCCTTGTAGCCGCGACACGCCTTGTCGACGTCCGTCTTCCGCTTCGCGAACGCGGGAGGGTCCGTCACGATGAAATCCCAGCGCTCTCCGGCCGCGACCCGGACCCTGAGGTCGTCGAAGACGTCGGCTTCCCGCGTTTCGACGAGCGCCCCGGGCCCCTCGACGGCCTGCCCGTTGAGAACGTGGTTCTCGCGCGCGAGCCCGAGCGCGTCCCCGGACACGTCGACGTGGACGACGCGCGCCGCGCCGCCGGCGAGCGCGGCGACGCCGAACGCGCCCGAATACGAGAACAGGTCGAGGACGTTCCGGCCCGCAGCGAGCGATCGCACGAGGGTGCGGTTCTCGCGCTGGTCGAGAAAGAAGCCCGTCTTCTGCCCGGCGGAAATGTCCGCGACGAACGCGAGGCCGCGCTCGCGGAAAACGGCCCGACGGGGGCTCGTGTCGCCCGCGAGAAGCTCGTCGTCGAGCGGGAGCGCTTCTCCCTCCCGGGAGGGAAGGCCGTTCTTCTGCACGACCGTCGCCTCCGGAAATGCGGCGAGGAGCGGAGGCAACCAGAGCGGGCGCGCGCGCTCGGTGCCCTCGGTCGTGGCCTGGACGACGAGCACTCCGCCGTACCGGTCCACGACGAGGCCCGGCAGGAAATCGCCTTCGGCGTTCACGACGCGGTACCCGTCGGTCTCCGGCGGCACGACGAGGTCCCGCAGGCCCACCGTCTCCCGGACGCGCTGCGCGACGAACTCCGCGTCGAGCGGCCGGTCCTCGAACGTCCAGAGGCGGGCCACGATCGAGGCGTTGGGCGACCCGAACCCGCGCGCCAGGAACGCACCCGAGGCGTCCCGAGCCTCGACGGCTCCGTCGGGCGACGCGCCCTCCTGCCGCGCGACCGCGCCCGAGAAGAGCCACGGGTGGCGCCGGCGCGTCGCCGCGTCGCGGCCTTTCGCGAGGTGGAGCGTCCGCACGGAAGGACGATACCCGAGCGGCGGCCGCTCCCGGCTTGACGCGCCCTGCCGCGAAGCCCGAGACTGACCGGGACGTGCGCGAGCGAAACCTGATTCCTTCCGAGCTTCTGGCCGAAGCGGGGACGATGGATCCCATGGAGCTCACGCGGCTCGGCGTCGAGGCCGCCAGGGAGGAGCGCTACGAGCGGGGTCTCATCCTCCTCACCGAGGCCTACCGCATCTTTTCCGACGAGCGGGACGTGAAGAGCGAAGCCGTGCGTGACGCTTCGGGCGAGGCGGAGCCGGAGGCGCGCCGCCGCGCGCCGGGCCTCATGTTCTCGTACTACGGACTCTGTCTCGCGCGCACGGCTCCGACGCGCGCCGCCGAGGCCGCGAGCTTCTGCGATCTCGCGCTCCAGAAGGAGCCCATGCGGGTCGAGCACCACGTCAACCTCGTGCGCATCTGGCAGGCCGGCCGCCAGCGCCTCAAGATGATCCAGGCCCTGCACCGCGGCATGGAGACGCTCCCGAAGAGCGCGGTCCTCAAGGCCCTCGGAGAGGAGATCGGCATGCGCAAGGCACCGCTGCTGCCGTTCCTTTCCCGGGAGAACAAGGTGAACGCGGCGCTCGGGAAGCTGCTGAGGCGGCGGCCGAAGGGTTGAGGGTCAGCGCCGGAACGCCGACAGCCCCAGCCAGACGGCCGCGGAGACGGCGGCGGACGCCGGGATCGTCAGGATCCACGCCGTCACGATCGAGCGCGCGACGCCCCAGCGCACGGCGGTGAAGCGCCGGACCGAGCCCATCCCCATGATCGCGCCGGTGATCGTGTGCGTCGTCGAAACCGGGACTCCGCCGAGAGACGCGCCGATGAGCGTCACCGCTCCCGCGAACTCGGCGCACGAGCCGCCGATCGGCTTCAGCGCCGTGATGCGCATTCCCATCGTGCGGACGATGCGCCACCCACCCGAAAGCGTCCCGAGGCCGATCGCCGCGTGGCAGATGAGCACGATCCAGAACGGAATCTCCATCGTCTTGAGAGCGCCGGTGGAGAAGAGAAGCGCCGCGATGATGCCCATCGTCTTCTGTGCGTCGTTCATCCCGTGGCCGAACGAGAACGCGGCGGCCGAGACGAGCTGAACCCTTCGAAAACCGCGGTCCAGGGGCTCCGGCCGCGCGTCGCGAAAGGCCCACGCGACGATGAGAAAGAAGATGAAGCCCAGCACGAACCCGAGGAGCGGCGAGAGCACGATGAAGACGATGGTCTTCTCGAGGCCTTTCGGCACGAGAGAGGCCGGTCCCGCCTTCACGAGGGCCGCGCCGGCGAACCCGCCGATGAGAGCGTGCGAGGAGGAGGACGGAAGACCCCACCACCACGTCGCCAGGTTCCACACGATCGCCCCCAGGAGCGCCGCGAAAATGAGAAGGGGATCCACGACGGCCGGGTTCACGATGTCCTTGCCGATCGTCTTGGCGACGCGGGTCTCGAGCGAGAACGCCGCCACGAAATTGAAGAAGGCAGCCCATGCGACGGCAAGTTTCGGCGTCAGGACCCGGGTTCCGACCACGGTCGCGATGGAGTTCGCCGCGTCGTGGAAGCCGTTGATGAAGTCGAAGGCGAGCGCCACGAGCACGACGAAGAGAACGAAGCTCATCGGCGAGGCGCGACGCTCAGGACGATTTCAGGACGATCTGCTCGAACACGTTCGCGACGTCCTCGCAGCGGTCCGTGGCCTCTTCGAGAACCTCGTAGATCTCCTTCCATTTCATGAGCGCGATCGGATCCTTTTCGGTCTCGAAGAGCCTGCCGATGGAAATGCGGTTCAGGGAGTCGGCCTCGTTCTCGAGGCGGTTGATCTCCACGCAGATCTCCAGGATCTTCGGGGAGTTCTTCATATCGCCGAGGAGACCCGCCGCGCGGCTGATCGCCTCGGCCGACTGCACGAGAATGGCGGTGGCCGACTTCAGGGCCGGCGTGGGGGCGGGAATCTTGTAGAGGACGAGGCGCGCGGCCGCGGCGTCGAGATGGTCGAGCACGTCGTCGAGGGCCTTGACGAGGTCGTGAATGTCCTCCCGGTCGATGGGCGTGATCCACGTGCGCGAGAGCAGCCCGAACGTCTGGTGCGCGACCTGGTCGCCTTCGTGCTCGAGATGTTTGATCCGCGCGACCTTGAGCTCCACGTCGGTGAAGTCGGCGACAAGCTCGTCGAGGGCGTTCGCCGCCTCGAGGATGATCTCGGCGGCGCGCGCGAACTGCGGGAGGAAGCTCTCCTCGCGCGGAAACAGCTTGATCACGCGCCGAGATTATCAGAGCGCCTCGAAGCGGATTCCCGCCGTGGCCTTCGGTCCCCGGCGTGGCAGGATAGGAGGATGATCCGACGCTCGCGCACCCTGAGCGTTCTCGCCGTCTTTCTTCCGGCCCTCGCGCTCGGAGCCGCGTCCCGGACGCCGGCCCCCGAGCCGAAGCTCGCGGTCGTGATCTCGGTGGACGGTCTCGGTTTCTCCCGCCTCGTGGGATACCGGCCGTGGTTCGTCGCGGGCCTCAAGCGGATTCTCGACGAGGGCCATGTCGAGCGCGCCGCGCGCTACCAGCACCTGAACACGGAGACCGGACCGGGCCATGCCTCGCTCGGCACCGGCGCGCCGCCGCGGGTCACGGGGATCGTCGCGAACAGCTGGTTCGAGGCCGGCGCGGACGGCTCGCTCCACGCGGTCTATTGCACGGATCAGCGCGATCCGGCCGCTCCGGCCGGAACCGCGAGAGTCATTCCGGGCCCGGGCAACCTGCGCGTTCCGACGCTGGGGGACCGCCTCGTCGAGACGAGGAAGGGCGCGCGCGTCGTCTCGCTCTCCGCGAAGGACCGCGGCGCCATCTTCCTGGCCGGCCGGGAACGAGCCCATTCGGTCTACTGGTACGACAAGGAAACGGGCCGCTTCGTGTCGTCGTCCGCGTTCGACCCGCCGTCCGCGGTTCGCGTCGCCGTCAGGAAATTCAATGAGACGAAAGCCGGAACGATGCTTCCCGGCCGGTTCGGGCTCGTCTGGAAGAAATGGCCGGACCCCCCATGCTCCGCCCGAACGAAACCGCTTCCGACTCCCGTTCCCGCTTCCGTCGTCCAGCGCTACCAGTACCCCGTGCACGGGCTCGGCTTCGATCACGACCTTTCGCGCTTCGGCGTGATCCCGACGGGAGACGCGCCCGGCTATTTCGGGGGCCTCTATCGGAGCCCGCTCGTCGACGAGCTCACGGCCGACCTCGCGCTCGACCTCCTGAACGACCCCGAGCTGAAGCTCGGCCGCGGCGACCAGCCCGACCTCCTGTGCCTCTCCTTCTCCGCCCACGATCCCGTGTCGCACGACTACGGCAACGAATCCGAGGAGGAGCTCGACACGCTGCGGCGCCTCGACGTTCAGCTCGGTCGCCTTCTCGACGCGCTGGAGGCGCGCTACGCGAAAGGCGCGGTGCTCGTGGCCCTCTCTGCGGATCACGGCTTCCCGGTCATCCCCGAGGTCGCGAAGGCGATCGACAAGACCGCCTCGGGCGGCCGGATCGACGTGGGCAGCGCGACGCTCGACAATTTCAGGGAGCGGCTGAACCGGATGCTCGACGAGACGCTCTGTCTCGACGCCGGCGTGAAGCCGGTCTTCGGCATGGACGGCTGGGATCTCTTCTACGATCGGAAGGTCCTGCCCGCGAAGAGCGCCGCGGGAGCCTGCGGGGCCGCGGGACGTCCCGTCACGGCGGCGGACGTCGACCGCGTGCTGCCCGGTCTCGTGAAGCTGGTCTGGGGCGCGGAAGTCGAGGACGTCCTCCTGACTTCACAGGCGGCTTCGTGGCGCGAGACCCCGGCTCTCCCGTTCGTGAAGAACGACTTCGACGCGCAGCGCTCCGGGGACGTCATCCTCGTCCCCCGCTGGGGGGTCCAGACGTCCTACAACCCGGGACGCGGCTCGATGCACGGAACACATTACGAATACGACATCCACGTGCCGCTCATCTTCTGGGGCGCGGGCGTGAAGGCCGGGGCGTCGGACGCGCCCTCGACTCCCTACGATCTCGCGCCGACGGTCGGTCAGTGGCTCGGCGTCACGTTGCCCCAGGCCGTCGGGAAGGCGCTCTCCCTGCCACGATGAGGGACGAGGTGAAGGACGCCGGCACGGGCTCGGATCCGGCTGGAGGTCGCGCGCCGCTCTGCGGGACGTCATCACGGAAACCCAGAAGGACGCCATCCAGAGCTGCGCGGGCAAGACCAGGAATCCCTGACGATCCATCGCGACGGTCCTCATGAAAAGGGGCCGGCCTT
>DATGDV010000214.1:0-2125 GCA_035310685.1 Thermoanaerobaculia bacterium | reverse complement strand
CGCGGCGGCCGGATGAAGATCGAGAAGGACGAGGCCCGGTTCACGGGCGGGCTCCGGGGCGGAGAGACGCTCGGCGGCCCCGTCTCCTTCGAGATCCCGAACCGCGATCACGGCGTGTGGGAGAAAGTCATGGGGCCTCTCGAGGTCGACGCGGAGGCCTCGGGGAAGCGGAAGCTCACGTCACCGCGTCCGGGTCACGCGGACCTCGCGGGCGGCCTCAAATACGCCCGGCGCGACCTGCGCGACATTCTCGAGCGCGCGAGCGCGCGCGAATCCGCGGCGCGCGTGGCGGCCGGGTCGCTCTGCCGGCAGCTCCTCGCCGCGCTCGGGATCCGCGTGAGGAGCGGCGTGCTTTCGATCGGCGACGTCGCGGTGCCCGAGGGTCCCCGCACGTACGAGGACCTGGAGAGGGTCGACGAAGCGTCGCCGTTCCGGCTCGTGGACCGGAGCGTGGAAGCGGCCATGAAGGACGCGGTCGACGCGGCCGCGAAAGCCGGCGACACGCTCGGCGGAACCATTCTCGTCGGGGCCCGGGGCGTCCCGGCCGGCCTCGGCTCCCACGTGTCGTGGGACGAGAAGCTGGATGGCCGGATCGCGCGCGCGCTGATGTCGATTCCGTCCGTGAAGGCCGTCTCGCTGGGCGAGGGCGTCGCGAACGCGTTCCGCCGCGGCTCCTCCGCGCACGACCCGATCGTGTACGACGTTCCGCGGGGGTTCTTCCGATCCTCGAACCGCGCCGGCGGCCTCGAGGGCGGCATCACGAACGGCGAGGACGTCCTCGCGACGCTCTACCAGAAGCCCATCTCCACGCTTCGCGACGGCCTTCCGTCCGTGGACATCGAGACCAAGCAGCCGCACCGCGCGCAATACGAGCGCTCGGACGTCACGGCTGCGCCCGCTTGCGGCGTCATCGGAGAGGCCATGCTCGCGTTCGTCCTCGCGGACGCCCTCCTGGAAAAGACGGGCGGCGACTCGATGGAGGAAGTCACGCGGAACTTCGAAGGGTTCGTGCGGGCCCAGAAGCAGTTCTGAGAACGGGCACATGATGAGATCCGAAGAGAGTTGTTTCTGAGAAGGGTGAGAGTCGCTTCGGCAATGGGGAACGCCCGCGCGGCGCCTCGATCGGCGCACCTCCCATTGACCTTCGAAGAAAAACCAGCGAGTCCTGCTGCTCGATGACAGGAGACGCCTTGGACCTCGACCTCGAATTTCCCTCTCGAAGGACCTCCGTCCAGTTCAACCACGCCGCCATCTGCCCGCTTCCCGCCCGCGCGGCCGCCGCGCTGCTCGCGTACGCGCGCAACCTGACGGAGCGGGGAGGTCTCGACTGGCGCGACTGGCCGAGGAAAGCCGACGAGGTCCGCGGCCTCGCGGCACGCCTCGTGGGCGCGGACGAGCGCGTGGGAGGAGCCGCCTCGATCGCGATCGTGCCGAACACGACGTGGGGCCTCGACATCGTGGCGCAGGGGTTCGACTTCGCGCGCGGCGACTCGGTCGTCACGACGGCCTCGGAGTTCCCCGCAAATCTCGTCCCGTGGGTCGCTCTGGAAAAGAGAGGCGTCTCGGTTCGCCGCGTCCCGACGCGCGACGGCGCGTTCACGGCGGAGGACGTCACGGCCGCCTGTGACGAAACGACCCGGCTCGTCTCCGTCTCCCTCGTCGCTTTTCACACGGGCTTCCGGGCGCCCGTCGAAGAGCTCGGGGCGTTCTGCCGTTCCCGCGGCATCGCCTTCGGCCTCGACGCGATCCAGGCGGTGGGCGCCCAGCGCGTCGACGTCGCGGGCTGGAACGTGGATTTCCTGTCGGCGGACGGGCACAAATGGATGCTCGGGCCCGAGGGCTGCGGCATCCTCTTTACGACTCCCGAGCTCAACGCGCGCCTCTCCCCTCCGCCCGGCTGGACGAATCTCAGGCGCGCGCACGGAGCGGACTTCCGCGTCCCCGGCAGGCTCGAATTCCTCACGGGAGGGACGCGGTTCGAGCCGGGCGCTCTTCCGACGCCGGGCCTGTACGCGCTCGCGGCGTCGCTCGCGCTTCTCCTCGAGATCGGACTCCCCGAGGTGGAGCGCCGGATCGCGAAGACTCTCGCCGTTCTCGTCGAAGGCCTCCCGCGGGTCGGCTTCAC
>DATGDV010000213.1:0-4966 GCA_035310685.1 Thermoanaerobaculia bacterium | reverse complement strand
TCTCCAGGCTCACGCCGGGCGGCGGGGCGAGCGGCGCGCCGGGAGAGCGCAGCCCGATGGGATATACGGGGACGTCCACGCCCTCGAGCAGGACGGCGAGGTCCTCGCGCGTGAGCTCCGACGCGTTGTCGATCCCGTCCGTCAGGAGGATGATCGCGCGCGAGCCGTTCTTCCCGAGGAGCGTCCGGTCGGGCATCTTCGCGAGGGCGTCGTAGAACGCCGTGCGACCGGCCGGCTGCACCGCGTCGACGGTCGCGAGAAGCCGTGCCGCGTCGGACGTGAAGGGAACCTGTTCCCGCACGGCGCCCGCCGCGAACACGTAGAGAGCGAAGTCGTCGCCGGGACGCCGCTGGTTGACGAGCGCGCGCACGGCCGCCTTGGCGCCGTCCATCTTTCCCACGAGGCCCATCGAGCCGGAGCCGTCGAGGAGGATCGTGAACGACACGGGCGCGTCTTCGCTCCGCGCGAAGAGGTCGGTTGCGACGGGCTGGCCGTCGACGAGGAGCGTGACGTCCTTTTCCCTGAGGTCCGGGACGGGCCTGCCCTTCAGATCGGTGAGGACGAAAGGCACCATGACGTAGCCCACCGACACCGAACTGGTAGTTCTTGCCGGCGAGGAGTCCTGCGCCGACACGCCCGCGCCCAGCGTCAGGGCCGGAGCAAGGAGCATCGGAAGAAACGGAAGTCTCTGCATCAGAACTATTTGCGGCTACCTTAGGAGGCGAGCTCCACTGGGGAGTGTCGCCGCCTTTCTGCATTTTGCAGAGCAAAGAGGCCGCCAGGGGGCGGCGGTGCGGCTACGCAAGGACTATGACAACGCCCCGACCGGGTCAGAGGAGCTCCGAGGTCGAAAAGAAGAACGTGACCTCGCGGGCCGCGTCCGCCGCGTTCGCGGAGCCGTGCGCGGCGTTGCGCTCGATGGACTCGCCGAACTCCTTGCGGATCGTTCCGGCGTCCGCCTTCGCGGGATCGGTCGCCCCCATCACGGAGCGCCAGTGCGCGACGCCGTTCTCGCGCTCGAGGACCGCGACGTAGACGGGACCGGAGGTCATGTACGCGACGAGCGAAGAGAAGAATCCCTTGGCGCGGTGCTCGCCATAGAACGACTCGGCTTCGCTCCGAGAGATGCGGTGGCTTTTCAAGGCGACGACCCGGAATCCCTCGGCCTCGATGCGCGTGAGGATCCTCCCCGCGTTTCTCGACGCGACGGCATCCGGTTTGATGATGGCGAATGTTTTTTCCATGCGGCCGCGGAGTATACGCGGCCGGTTGCGGCTTTCCTCGGAGCGGACGGACGCGTGCACTCTTCTTACGGCCGAAAGGCACGAGTGGGGCCTTCGTGCACGAGCACCCCGACCGCCACCTCAGCCAGCTCGGCGCCCGGGGCGGTCCCCGTCCCGGCCGGCCCCGACGAGGTTGCGCAGCGTCTTCGCGTTCGCGATGGCCTCGCCCTCGGTGTTGTCGAAGTAGACGTATGCGGCGCGCAGGGTGCGGGACCAGTCGGCGATCCGGCTGGCCCACGCGCGCAGAAAACGGCGCGAATAGCTCCCGACGTACTTCGGCCCGGGACCGTGGAAGCGCGCGTAGCAGAAATCGGTCGTGAGGAGGACGGGCGACGTGAAGCCTCCGAGGCTGTACATGCAGAACGCCGCTCGGCGACGCTCCAGTACGGCGTAGACCTCGGGGATGTGCCACGACGGGTCGCGCAGCTCCACCGCGCAGCGCTCCGTCTTCGGAAGGGCCTCGAGGAACGCGTCCAGCCGGCCGGGGTCCGGCTTCCAGCGCGGCGGGAGCTGCAACAGGAGCGGGCCGCGCTTTTCGCCGAGCGGCTGCGTCGCGTCGAGGAAGCGCCGAAGACCCACGTCGATGTCGCGCAGCTTCTTCATGTGAGAGAGGAAGCGGCTGATCTTCACCGCGAAGAGGAAGCACGCCGGCACGTCCTCGCGCCATGCCGCCACCGCCTCGCGTTTCGGCAGCCGATAGAACGTGTTGTTGAGCTCGACGGTGTCGAACACGCTGGCATAGAACGCGAGCCGCGCGCGGGACGAGAGCCCGGGGGGATAGAAAACCTTCGCCCAGTGGGCATAGTGCCAGCCCGAGGTCCCGATCCGGACGTCGTAGCCGGCGGTCATGCGACGGAGGAGGCAAGCGTCTTGCCACGAAACAACGACAAGGGCTCCGGCCGTGAGCGTTCTACTCGACACGCTCCGTCGTCGCCGTTGCGGGCGCTTCGGGACCGACCGAAACGACGCCGCGCCCGTCGACGACCGTGAAGCGGAACGCAAAATCCAGAAAGGTGGGCACGTAGCGCGTCGCCATCAGGTACCGCTGAGGCATGTCCGGCCGCGCCGGGCCGAGCGTATCGATTCGCGCCGCCGTGAACGCCCAGCGCCTCACGACGGCCTCGATGGCGGCGCGAAACTCCGCGGCGAACGGACCGACATAGGGTGCGAGACGCGGGCTCTCCTTCACCTCGCAGACGGCTCCTCCCTTGTCGATCATCAGCCGGACGGCGACGACGGCCGAGGGGCCCCCGCCGGCGAGCGCCGCAGGCGGATACTCAGGAAGGCGCGTCGCCAGAGGCGCGGCCGGCGTGAATTCCTGCGATTCGTCGAGTCTCGGCTTCTGTGAATCGGGAGCGGCGAGGAACTCCACGGCCACGTTGCCTTCGATCCGAGAGTCTGAGGCAGGGTCCGGGGCCCGTGTGGAAGCGACGGATGCGGGCCGGGACGAGGCGACGTGACTCGAGTGTCCACAACCCGCGGCGAGCGCAGACACGGAAATCACGCCCGCGATTCGAAGGCGTCGGACTCTCAGGTCACTTCCCCAGCACCTTCTTCAGCATCTCGCCCATGAGCGCGGGCGAGTCCGCGACGTGGACGCCGGCCGCCTGGAGCGCCTTCACTTTCTCCGCGGCCGTGCCCTTTCCGCCCGAGATGATGGCGCCGGCATGGCCCATCCGGCGGCCCGGAGGCGCCGTCCGCCCCGCGATGAACGAGACGACGGGCTTCCTGAGGTTGCCCGCGATCCAGCAGGCCGCCTCTTCCTCGGCGCCCCCGCCGATCTCGCCGATCATGATGACGGCCTCCGTCTCGGGGTCGTCGCGGAAGAGGGTCAGGGCGTCGATGAAGTTCGTGCCATTGATCGGGTCGCCGCCGATCCCGATGCAGGTGGACTGGCCGAAGCCGAGCGACGTCGTCTGCCCGACGGCCTCGTACGTGAGCGTCCCCGAGCGGGAGACGACTCCGACGAAGCCGGGCTTGTGGATGCGCGCGGGCATGATGCCGATCTTGACCTTCGCCGAGGGCCGGATGATGCCGGGGCAGTTCGGCCCGATGAGCCGGCTCGCGCCCTTCGCGAGATACGCCTTCGCCTTGATCATGTCGTTGACGGGGACCCCCTCCGTGATCGCGACGATGAGGGGAATACCGGCGTCCGACGCCTCCATGATCGCGTCCGCGCAGGCCGCCGGCGGCACGAACACCATCGACGCGTTCGCCCCCGTGGCCTTCACCGCGGCGAGAACCGAGTCGAAGACCGGAATGCCTTCGACCGCCGTTCCGCCCTTGCCGGGCGTGACGCCCGCGACGATCTGCGTGCCGTAGTCGCGGCTCGCGAACGCGTGGAACTTGCCCTCGCGGCCCGTGAGGCCCTGCACGAGGAGCTTCGTGTTCCTGTCGATCCAGGCGCTCATCTCAAGCCGCCTTTCCAAGCGACGCGATGACCTTCTCGGCAGCGTCCTTCATGTCGTTTGCGGGGATGACCTTGAGACCCGAGCTCCCGAGAATCGCCTTGCCCTCTTCCACGTTCGTGCCCTCGAGGCGCACGACGACGGGAATCTTGATCCCGATCTCCTGGATGGCGTTGACGACGCCCGTCGCGATGATGTCGCAGCGCATGATGCCGCCGAAGATGTTGATGAGGACGGCTTTCACGTTCGCGTCGGACAGGATGATTCGCATCGCGTTCTTGACCTGCTCTTCGTTCGCGCCGCCGCCCACGTCGAGAAAGTTCGCGGGCTTGCCGCCCGCGTACTGGATGATGTCCATCGTGGCCATCGCGAGGCCCGCGCCATTGACCATGCAGCCGACGTTCCCGTCCAGCTTGATGTAGTTGAGTCCGAACTTCGAAGCCTCGACCTCGAGCGGGTCCTCCTCGTCGAGGTCGCGGTACTCCTTGATGTTCGGGTGACGGAAGAGGGCGTTGTCGTCGAAGTTCATCTTCGCATCGAGCGCGACGACGTCGCCGGTGCCCGTCACGAGGAGCGGGTTGATCTCGGCGAGCGAGGCGTCCGTGGCGACGTACGCCTTCGCGAGCGCGATGAGGAACCCGACGGACTTCTTGTGCGTCTCACCGGTGAGGCCGAGCGCGTCAGCGAGCTTGCGCGCCTGGTAGGGCTGGAGGCCCCAGGCCGGGTCGAAGGGCTCCTTCACGATCGCGGCCGGATCTTTCGCGGCGACGACCTCGATCTCCATGCCGCCCTGCTTGCTCACCATCATCACGGGCCGGTCGATCGCGCGATCGAGCGTGATGCCGAGATAGAGCTCCCGGGCGATGTCGAGCGCTTCCTCGACGAGGATCTTCTTGACCTTCTGGCCCTGCGGCCCCGTCTGGTGCGTGACGAGCTGCATGCCGAGGATCTTCTTGGCGAGCTCGACGGCCTCGTCCGGGCTCTTCGCCAGCTTGACGCCGCCGCCCTTGCCGCGGCCGCCCGCGTGGATCTGCGCCTTCACCACGGCGCGGCCGCCGAACTCGTTCGCGATGCGGCCCGCTTCCCTGGGCGAATCCGTGACCTGGCCGCGCGGCGTGGCGACGCCGAACGCGCGGAGAATTTCCTTGGCCTGGTATTCGTGTATTTTCATGGGACCGGGAAGGGTACCAGAAGGAAAACGGCGCGCTCCATGATGAAACTGCCTCATATCCTCGTCCTCGCACTCGCCCTCCCCGGTTCGCTCGCGGCGCAGGC
>DATGDV010000212.1:0-6802 GCA_035310685.1 Thermoanaerobaculia bacterium | reverse complement strand
CGGTACATCAGGACGAGCCACCCCGCGAGGCCCGCGGCGAGGAGGAGCTGCCAGAAGCGCCCGAGGTCCAGGTACTCCGAGCCCTGGTGCCCGAGCCAGAACCAGAGGCGGCCCAAGCGGCCGCCGAGGCCCAGCCACTCGCCGCCGAGGCTCCCGAAGACGACGGCCACGAGGGCGGCGAGCAGAGCAAGGGCGCCTGCCCGCTGTCCCCGGGGCTCGGCGCCGCCGACGATCGGCGCGAGGAAGAGCCCGCCAGCCACCCACGCCGTGGCGATCCAGAAGATGGCGAGCTGGAGGTGGAAGGTCCTGAGCAGGTTGTAGGGGAAGATCCGCGCCAGGTCGATTCCGTAGAAAGCACCCGACTCGACCCGGTAGTGGGCGAGGGCACCCCCGGCAAGCGTCTGGAGCAGGAACAGCAGGGCGACCACGCCAACGTAGAGGCCGACCGTCTTCTGGCTCGGGGTCAGGGTCCACCGCGCGAGAGCGCTTTCGTGGATGTGCCCGCTCGCCGAAGGGCCGTGCCAGCCCAGGTAGTCGAAACGGCCGAAAGCGAACAGGACGGTCCCGAGTCCCGCGAGGAGGGTCACGAGGCTGAGCGCGCTCCACAGATACGTCGAGGCGCTCGGCCGGTTGCCCGCTGCGGGTTCGTAAGGCCAGTTGTTGGTATACGAATAGTCCTTGCCGGGGCGGTTCGCGACCGTCGCCCAGACCGCCCACGCGAAATACGACGTGAGGTCCTCGAGCTCGCCTTTGTCGCGGATGTACTTCGCGGGCAGGCCCGGGGGCGGCGTCCTTCCCGAGAAGTAATCGGCCCACTCCGCCTTCTCCGCCTGCCAGGCGGCCGCCTCGGCGTCCGAGAACCTCAGCGTTCCGGTGCCGGGGTCATAGCGGTTCTCCTTCAGCAGGCGGTGCACGGCGGCGTTCACGGCCGAAGCCGCGTCCGGATCGAGCTCCGCGTACGGGCGTCCGTGGCGCTCGCGGGCGAGGGAGTCGCGGGCGATTTCCGCCAGCCGGTGCAGATATTCGGCGCTGTAGTCCGGGCCGAGGTACGCCCCGTGGCCCCAGAGCGTCCCGTGCTCCATGAGGCCGTGCTTGAGAAAGACCTCCTGCCCGTGCTCGACGTTCACCCGCGTGAAGAGGGTCACCCCGGCGGCATCGGTCACACGCTCGGGGATCGGCGGTGCGTTCGTGTAGGTGAGGACGGTAACCAGCGTGAGCAGGCTGAACCCGAGCGTCATGACCAGGATGACGGCGTGGCGCCACCAATGTGAGAGCTGCTTCCCCGCGGGGTCGGTCGACATTACTCTTTGCTCCCTCCTGGACGTGCGGCGCGCGTCGGTGATGGCCCAAACTACACCGGATCATGTGCGCGCTCGGAACACGGGAAAACGCCGCTCACGAACTTCCGGAATTGAACAGGACGGGAGACGTCGTCTTCACGATCGGTCACTCCACGCGGACTCTCCCCGAATTCGTGTCGCTCCTGCGGCAGCCGGACGTCACGCTGCTCGTGGACGTGCGCTCGATCCCGCGCTCGCGGGCGGCGCCGCAGTTCAACGGAGACACGCTCCCGGACTCCCTCGCCGCCGAGGGCGTCGGATACCGGCATCTCAACGCGCTCGGCGGCCGACGTCATCATCGAAAAGGAGCGCCGCCCTCGCACAACGTCTACTGGCGCGTCGCCGCGTTCCGGAATTACGCCGACTACGCGGAAACCCGCGAATTCCGGTCCGGTCTCGACGAGCTGAACGGGCTCGCGCGCGATCATCGGTGCGCGATCATGTGCGCCGAGGCGGTGTGGTGGCGCTGTCATCGCCGGATCATCGCCGACTACCTGCTGGCCGGCGGGACCCGCGTCGAGCACATCATGGGACCCGGCCAGGTCGTCCCGGCGACGCTCACTCCCGGCGCGCGCGTCATGGCCGACGGGACGTTGCATTACCCCGCGCCGGAGGACGCGGCGGCGAGCTCGAGCGATGGCCGGTGAGCGTCCCCGGGCGCCGGAACCTCAGTGCTTGTGCTCGGCCGCGGGCGAAGCCGTGCCGTGCGTGGCCGCCGTCGTGGCATCCAGGTGCAGGCGCTCGACGTAATGGGTGAACTCCACGTACGCCTCGACGAACTCCCGGCCGGCCGCCACGCTCGCGTTGGCCCGTTTCTTCGCGGCGGCCGCGCGCGCGAACCGCTCGCGGGTTCCTTCCTCGACATGGCGCGAGATGCCCTTCACGAGTTGGTCGGGGTTGCCGCTGTCGAGGGCCTGGTCGGCCAGCGCGATGGCCGGCTCGATGGGCGTCCCGGCGGGCAGGATTCCGGTGTAGGGCGCGCCTTCCCCGGCCCGGTGGATCCTCACCAGATTCTCGAAGAAGTACTGGTCCGCCAGGGCCCGAGCCTCCGGCCCCTTCGCGCGCACGGCGAGCGCACGCACGAAAGCCGACTTGACCTCGGTCTCCGCACCGGGTTTGACCCATTTGAGAACGGGCGTGACGTCTCCTCTTTCGAGCGCGACCTTCGCGTCGGCGACGACGGGCCCGTCGGCCGTGTCGCAGTGAGCGAGGACCGGACGGTTCGAAAGGATCATCGGCAGAGCGAGAGCGGCGACAGCGGGTATTCGTTTGAAAGTCATCATGTGTGTCCCCTTTGTATCCGTCACAGAGAATTCCATAGGACTCAGAGGTCCGCTTTCCCGAGCCTTCGCGCGGCGACGAGCGCCGGCACCACGAGCCAGAGAAGCATCGACGTCGCGAGCAGCAGCCCGGCGCCGGTGGGTCCCTTCGTGAACCTGAGAAGCGCGAGGGAGGCCGCACCGAACGCGCCGCTCCCCTCCAGGCCGAGAAGCGCGCCGGTCCGGACGGCATCCGCGGGATTCACGAGGACCGAGACGATGAGGACGCGCGACGCGGGCCCGGAGGGAAGCAGCGAGGCCAACCCGAGCGCGGCCACGTCGAAGAGGACGACCGCGACGAACCACACGACGAGCGCGATCGCGAGGGCGCGCGTCCGCCGGCCCACGGCTCCGGCGGAGACGAGAGCCGCAAGCCCGAGGAAGACGGCCGTGAGGACGAACGAGCCGAGCACGAGCAGGCCGAAGCCCGGCAGGCCCTCGCCGCCGGCACGCGAGAAGATGACGAGGCCGGCCGCGCCGAACCCGAGAGCCTGCGCGGCGGAGAGCGCGACGAACAGGCCGGCCGTCTTCCCGAGGAGGATGGCGCGCCGCGAGACGGGCTGGGAGAAGAGAAGCTCCGCCGCCCCGCGCTCGGGCGCAAGCGACAGGACGCCGATGAGAAGAGCCGTCAGCGGCACGAGGAGGAGGACGAGCTCGACGAGGGACGCCGCGGTGCGCGCGAAATCCTGCACGCCGTGCCCTCCGGAAAGCACGTAGCCCGAAGACGCCACGCCGAGCGCGAGCGCCGCGAAGACGGCCGCGAAGATCTGCGTCCATCGCGAGCGCACCGCGAGAAGGAGCTCCTGCCGCGCGCAGAGGGTGAAGGGACCTGGCGAGCCGCTCATCGGCCGCCATCCGGGACGCCGTTCGGCCCGAAGACGTCGCGCACGCCCGCCGGAGATCCTCCGGCTGCGTCCAGGTCGGCGCCCCGCGAGGCCGCGTCGGCGTGCGCGATCAAGCCCGATCCCATGGGGGTCTCGAGGCCGGGCTTCTTCGTGTAGACCGCCGCCGACGCCCGCACCCAGGCCTTCGTCCGGTGGTCGGCCACGTACGCGATCTGGCCCTTCGCGGGCGCGCCGCCGGACTTCAGGAACGTCGCGAGACAGCCGATGTCGTCGAAGAAGCGCGGCTCCTCGGATGGCGACACGAGCTGCGCCGCAAATCGCGCGTCCGAGACCGCCATGCGGCACCAGCCGCAGCTCTCGTTCTTCGTGTCGAGCCCGGCGGGCGCGGCCGGGCCGCGCGAGCAGGCCGCGAGGGCGCCGAGCACGAGGACGGCGAGCGCGCGTCGAACTCTCACGCGGGACCTCCCACGAGCTCGCGGTAGAGAGTCTCGAGCGGACTCGTCGCGGCGCGCGCAAGCGGAACGCCGTGTGCGAGGAGCCAATCGTCGAGCTCGCGGCGCGTCAGGAGGGCAACGAGCTTTCCTTCCACGAGGACGCCGACGCGGTCCGCGAGCCGCTCGACGTCCCCGAGCTGATGCGTCGTGAAGAGGACGGTCTTTCCCTCCTGGCGGCGCGCGACGGCCAGCCCGTAGAACGCGCAGAGCCCGTCGGGGTCGAGCGCGGCCGTGGGCTCGTCGAGGAGGAGCACGGGCGTATCCGGAAGCGCGGCGACCGCGAGCCCGAGCCGCTGCGTCATGCCGCCGGAGTAGGTGCCCACGGCGCGGCCCGAGGCTCCGTTCAACGAGGCCATCCTGAGCGCCTCGTCCACCCGGCGGAAGGGCGCGCGGCGGAGCGCGCGGTAGAACTCCAGGACCTCCCGCCCCGTCAGGGAATCGGGAAAAGTGACTTTCTGCGGGAGAAACGAGAGCCCGCGGCGCGCGGTCGGCTCCGTCGCGGGCCGGCGTGCCTCGCCCACGAAAACGCCGCCACTCGTCGGATGGATCAGGCCCGCGGCCGCCTTCAGGGACGTCGTCTTTCCCGAGCCGTTCGGCCCGAGAAGCGCCACGATCTCGCCGGGCTCGACCGCGAGAGTCAGATTCGAGACGGCGCGCTGGACGCCGAAGCTCTTCGAGAACGACTCGAAGCGGATCACGAGCGCCTCCGTCCCGAAAGGAGAACGACGCCTCCGCCCGCGAGCGAGAGGCCCGACATCGCGAGCGCGAGCGCCCCCCGGGAGGCGGGCGGCTGGTCCTGACGCGGAACGCGCGGGAGCGAGGGAGGATGAACGAGCGGAGAGCGGTCGAAGACCTCGACCGTCCTCAGCACGGGGAAGCCGCGCTCGGCGGCCCCGAGGGCCCGGGCCGCGAGGCTCCTGGAGAAAAGGTCCGCCGCCGTGAGGTTGCCGCGCAGGTGGTCGAAGACGCTCCCGAGCGGGAACGGGCGGTCGGAGCGGCCGTCCCCGTCGAGGTCCGGCTCGTCGTTGTCCGACCAGTAGTTCCCGTCGAAAACGGTGTCCGTGCGGCGTCCCACGAGGGCGAGCGGCGAGAGGTTTCCGACGAACGAGTTGCCTTCGAAGCGGTTCTCGCCACAGGAGTCGTAGAGCACGATCGCGGCGTCGGAGAGGGCGACGACGTTTCCCCGGAAAAGGTTGCGGTACGAGCCCTCGAGGAAGATCCCGCGCGCGTTGTCCGCGATGAGGTTGTCTTCGGCGACGACGTCGTCGCAGGCCTTCAGGAGAAGTCCCACCGACGCGAAGCCGCGGTTCCTGAGGAAGCGGTTCCGGCGGAAGACGATGCGCCTGCTGTACATGAGCGCCGTGCCCGCTGCGCCGTTCTCGAACGTGTTCTCCTCGAACGTGTTGTCGTCCGAGAACATGTAGTGGAGTCCGTATCTCAGGTCGCGAGCCACGTTGCGGACGATCGTCCCGCCCGAGGAGGACTGGATGTAGAAGCCGTCGCGCACGTCCTCGATCACGTTGTCCTCGAACGTGAATCCCTTCGTGTCCCAGACGTGGAGGCCGGAGCCCTTCTCGCCCGGGTCCCTGCCGCGGATGCCGCGGACGCGGCAGCGCTCCACGCGCGTCCCGTCCGCCTGCCGAAGGTAGACGCCGAAGAGAGCATCGTTGACGCGGCAGTCGCGCACGACGACGTTCCGGGCCGCGATGTGGACGCCCGAGGAGTCCCTCCCGAGGTCCCCGCCCTTCATGCCGTCGATGTCGAGACCCTCGAGAACCACGCCGTCCGCGCGCACGCGCACGACGCTTCCCTTCCCGGACCCGACGAGCCGCGGCCGCCCCATTCCCACGAGACGGACGGGACGGTCGAGGACGAGATCGCCCGCGTACGTCCCGGGTCCGACGACGACCGTTTCTCCCGGAGCCGCCCGGTCCACCTGAACCTGCAGGGGGGAGGTTTCCGTCGCGGGCGGCCGCCCCTCGAGCCTGCCGGGCGTCACAGGCGCCATGTCGCCGGTGATCTGCAGCAGCAGGACGAGGGGCAGGGCGATCATCAGGAACCGGCCGTGGGGGCGGACACGCGCCGGCCCTCGCGCCAGGCGAGCACCATCGCCACGACGAGGACGACCGCGACGAGAGAGAGCGCGTACGACCCCGGGCCCGGATACGAATAGACCTCGAAGTTCGCGAGCTTCTTGTACCCGAACATCGGGGGCATGAAGGGATCGACCTTGACCGCGGCGGTCGGAGCGAGGTTGTGGCCGTACGTCCAGAGCTTGTACCCGAACGACCAGAGGGAGAACGCGCCGAAGTAGAGATAGAGGACGACGTTGTCGACGAGATGCGACATCTTCCCGAGAACGGCCGTCCGCAGCATCAGAAGGCCGATGATTCCGACGACGAACGGGATCCACTTGAACTCCGTGAAGTCGGCGGCCGAAAGATCGCGCATCCCGATGTAATGGTTCAGGACGTTGATCTCCTTGATGTCCTGGCCGGCGTTCCCGCCCTCGAGCCTCCAGCTGTAGATGTGCATCCTCAGGCCTTCGCCGTACTGCGGCGCGAACATCGTCAGATTCCAGAGCGGAAAGAGATACGACGGGATGAGAAGGAGCATGGCCACGACGAGGAGGCCGCGCGGGCCGAGGTCCAGGGGGGTTTCCAGGAACCGGTTGCTTCTCTCGAAGAGTGCTTTCATCTTGATTCTTTTCGGGCCGGGGAGGACCGCCCCGCGGTCCTCCCCGGACCCCTCCCCTAAGCCTTTGGCTTGACGATCAGGTAGCCCTGCATCTCCTGGTGGAGCGC
>DATGDV010000211.1:0-11835 GCA_035310685.1 Thermoanaerobaculia bacterium | reverse complement strand
GGCGCGCCGCCGCGAGGGCCGCAAGCCCACCTCAGGGACCCCGGCCGCTTCCTCCTTCGAAGAGCGATTCGGACCCGGACCCGGCCACGAGCAGGCGTCCGCCGGCAGGCCGCGAGGAGGCCCGATCCCCGGCCTTGCCTGCGCGGGAGACGGCTGCATTCTCAAGCCTGCCGCGGACCTCGTCGGGCGGTTCTCACTCCGACTCGCGCGCGGCCACGGAAGCACGCTTTCCCGCGCCGCGAGCTCCGGCATCGAGTTCATGAAAGCGCTGCGCGATTTCCTCGACGAGGAGATCGCGCTCGCCGAGCGCGCGGCCGCCGGCGGTGGCGCGCGTTCGCGCTACGAAAAGATCGAGGTCGAATGACGCGGGCCTGGCCGGTACGCCTTCTCCCCTATCTTTCGGCCGGAATGCTGGCCATGCTTCTCGCAGGGTGTCCTTCCAAGGACGACACGACGGGGCCGAACGGTCTGGCGAGCCCGACTCCGACGTCCACGAACACCCCGCTGATCTCCTTCTCGCCGCCGGGCACGCCGTCGGGCTCGAGCCCGACTCCGACCGCCGTCTTCACCGGAACACCGCCCACGGCGACGCCGACGTCCGGGCTCGGCTCAACCCCCGCGACGTTCACGCCCACGGCGGCTCCCCCGACGCCGACGCCGGGAGCGGGGACGCCGACCGTCACGCCCGTCCCGCCGAGCCCGACGGCGACGCCTTTCGCCGGCACGCCCACGCCGACGCCGTTCGGCGGCATTCCGACGCCCACGCCGGCACCGCCGACGCCGACGCCGGGAACGGGGACGCCGACCGTCACGCCCGTCCCGGCGAGCGCGACAGCGACGCCTTTCGCCGGCACGCCCACGCCGACACCGTTCGGCGGCGTTCCGACTCCCACGCAGGTTTGAGAAGGTCAAGGAGCTGAACTTGCGATCTCGGCCACGATCGCGCGCGCGGCTTGCGCGGGGTCTTTCGCGCCCGTGATCGGACGGCCGACGACGAGGAGATCCGCCCCCGCTCGAATCGCGTCGGAGGGAGTCGCGACGCGTCTTTGATCGCCCGTCGGGGCGCCCGGCGGCCGGACTCCCGGCACGACGAGGAGAAAGTCTTTTCCGCACGAGGCGCGGATGGCCTCGATCTCCTCCGGCGAGCAGACGACGCCGTCGAGCCCTGCGTCCTTCGCGAGGATCGCGAGGCGCAATGCGGCTTCGCGCGGAGAACCTTCGAAACCGACCGCGGCGAGGGCCGCCGCATCGAGGGACGTCAGGATCGTCACGGCGATGAGCTTCGGAGCCGGCTTCCTCTCTTTGGCGGCGGCGGCGCGGGCCCCTTCGCCGAACGCCTTCATCATCTCCGTGCCCCCCGCGGCATGGCAGTTCAGGATCGAAGCTCCCGTCTTCGCCGCCGCGGCCGCCGCCCTCGAGACCGTGTTCGGAATGTCGTGGAGCTTGAGGTCGAGGAAGACGCCGGCTCCCGACCCCACGAGCGTCTCGACGAGAGAGGGACCCTCGGCCACGAAGGCCTCGAGGCCGACCTTCAGGAGGCCGGCCTCGGGAGCGACGCGGCGCGCCATGTCGAGGAGAGCGGCACGATCCGGAAAGTCCAGCGCGACGGCAAGATGCGCACGGGCGTCCCGCGTCCGGACGTTCACGCGAACGCGTGGTCCTTTCGCGGGCGCGTCCGGAGCGTGCCCACGAGATCGGAGACCCGCGCGACGCCGTGTCTTTCGCACCACGCGGCGAGCTCGCCCACGAGCCGGCCCGCGAGCGAGGGATCGCGGAAGTTCGCGGTCCCGATCTGGACCGCGTTCGCGCCCGCGACGAGGAACTCCACGACGTTCTCGACGGTCTCGATCCCGCCCATCCCGAAGATCGGGATCTTCGGGAGGGCCGTCCGCACTTCCCAGACCATGCGCAGCGCGATCGGGCGGATCGCGGGCCCCGAAAGCCCCCCGGTCGTGAAACCGATCTTCGGCTCGCGCCGCTCGAGGTCGATCGCGAGGCCGACGATCGTGTTGATGAGCGAGAGCGCGTCTGCGCCCGCGTCCACGGCGGCCCGGGCGGACGCGACGATGTCGGTCACGTTCGGCGAGAGCTTCACGACGAGCGGATGGCGCGTGGCGGCGCGGATTCTCTTCACGAGGGTCCCGAGCGCCTCGGGATTGTTCCCGAAGACCATTCCGCCCCGGATCACGTTCGGACAGGAGACGTTCACCTCGATCGCGGCCACGCGGCGCTCGTCGCCGATGCGCTCCACGACCTCCACGTAGTCCTCCTCTGTGTCGCCCCAGACGTTCGCGATCACGGTCGCGCCGAGCCGCGCGAGCTCGGGCAGCTTTTCGGCGAGGAACGCGTCGACGCCCACGTTCTGGAGCCCGATGGCATTCAGCATCCCCCCGTCCGTCTCGCAGATGCGCGGCGGCGGATTGCCGAGGCACTCCCGGCGCGAGAGGCCCTTCACCGAGATCGCGCCGAGCGACGCGAGGTCGAGGTATTCGGTGAACTCGAGGCCGTAGCCGAACGTGCCGGAGGCCGTCGCGATCGGATTCTTGAGGCGCAGCCGGCCGAAGGCCGTGGAGAGGTCGACGGCCATGGCGTCAGAGGCGCGCCCAGTCGATTTCGGTCGGCGACACGCAGGGTCCCTCCTTGCAGATCGTTGCGAAGCGGCCGTCCGCCATCGGGACGACGCAGCCGAGGCAGACGCCGAACCCGCACGCCATTTCGGACTCCATCGCGAACGAGGCTTCGAGCTTCGCGTCCAAGAGAAGCGTGGCGAGCGCGCGGAACATGGGCACGGGGCCGCAGGCGTAGACCCGGCGGTAGCGCGCACCGCGCTGGAGCGCGTGCGCGAGGAGCTCGGTCACGCGACCCTTTCGGCCGAGGGAGCCGTCGTCCGTGGCGTACCGGCAGCGATGCGGACCGAGAAAGCGCTCGAAGTCGCCGCGCTTGAGGACGTCGTTCTCGTTCCGTCCCCCGTAAAAAAGGTCCGCCGTGATACCGCGCCGGGCGAGCGTGCGCGCGAGGAGAACGAGGGGAGCGAGGCCGATTCCCCCGGCGACGAGGGCGACTCGGTCGGACGGCAGGAGGTCGTCGATCGGGAACGGCACGCCCAGCGGACCGAGAACGGGGAGGCGCGTTCCCTCGGCGAAGCGCGAGAGCGCCGCCGTTCCGACTCCCGCGATCTTGACGACGAACTCCAGCGCGGGAACTCCGGCGAGGGTCGTCACGTCCGCGATCGAGAACGCGCGGCGGAGATACGGCCGAAGGCCCTCCCCCGCCTGGATCATGGCGAAGTGGCCCGGTTTCGTTCCGGCTCCAATCGTGCCGGCCGAGAGAAACAGGGAATAGTGCTGCTCGTCGTAATGGATCGTCTTGAGGACGCGGAGCGATTCGTTGACGGCCATCAGGAAGGAGGCGAGACTCGCCGGGCGCGGATTATGAGCGAGGGACGACCGGCGTACCACATCCCTCTCGCGGGTGCGCTCGTGGGCCTCGCGGCCGGCGATCTGTTGCTCGGCCTCAATCCGGAGCTTCTGGGCGCGCTTTCGACGGCGCGACTCCTTCTCGTCTCCGCCGCGGCCGGAGTCGTCTTCTTTTCACCGCTCCTCCTCTTTTCGCGTGCGCGGCGTGCGTCGCGTGCCGGTGCGGCGTGGAGCGCCGGTCTTTTCGCCGCGTACGGCGTGTTCGTAGAGTTCCAAAGGGAGGCGCTCCATGACTACGTGCCGGGAGGAGCCAGGCGCGTCCTCGTCGCGACCGCGCTGGCGGCGTTTCTCTCGGCCGCGATTCTCGCCGCGCGCGCCGTGCGCGGCGGCCCCTCCGCCGAAACGCTCTCGGTGCTGATCGGACTGTTTCTCCTGCCGCCCTTCGTCGGGCGGCGCGCTCCGGAGCGTCCCTCCCCGGCAGCATCCCCCGCGCCCCTGAGGGCGCCGCGCCGCAACCTGCTCGTCGTCGGACTCGAGGGCGCCTCCTGGGGCCTTCTCACCACGTACGCGTCCGAGGGCGCGATGCCGGTCGTGGAGCGGCTCTTGCGCGAAGGAGCCGCGGGTCCGCTCGCGGCACTGGCTCCCTACGAGCGCGCCGCGCTCTGGACGACGGCAGCGACCGGCAAGCGACCGCTCAAGCACGGCGTGGTTTCTTCGCGCCGCTGGAGAACGCCCGGGGGTTCCCTCAGGCTCCTGCCGGTTCTGCCCGGCTTGCCCGTGCCCGGGGGTCAGCGCTTCCTGGTGCATGTGGAAGCCCGCCGCAGCCTGACCTTCTGGGAGATCCTCGCCTCTCGCGGCCACGAAGCGGCGGTCCTCGGATGGCCGGCGTCGTCTCCGGCGCGGGACGGGCTCGTCCTTTGGGCGAGCGACGCCTTCTTCGACGGCGACGCGGGCCCTTCCGCGGCGCGTCCCGCCGAGGCCGCCGCGCGGGCTCGCCTCTTTCGGGTGCCGCCCGGCGGCCTCGACCGCCCGCTCGCTCGTGCTCTCGTGCCCGACAGCCTGTCCGCCGGCGAACCCGGGCTCGACCCTCTGCACGGTGCGGCGCGCGACCTGACGGTGGCCGGAGCGGCCCTTGCGGCCCTGCCTCGGGGCCCGCTCAACGTCTCGGCGCTCGTCCTCTCGGGGCTCGCCGAGGCGGGAGCCCTCTCGGGCGCGGCCGAGAATTCCCGGTATTGGGGCCTTTCATTTCCGGAGAAGGAAGCCGAAGCCCGGGCCGCCGCTCTTCGCGCCTATTACCGGTTCCTCGACGACCTTCTCGGGGAGATTCTCGAGCGCGAGGGACGGGAGCGCACGATCTGCCTCTTCGCGCCGGTCGGCTGGGGACCGCCGCCCACGCTCGAGGCGATTTCGCTCTTCGTGCGCGGTCAGAGGCCCGTGGCGACGCCCGATGCCGCGCGTGACGGCTTCGTGATCTTCGCGGGAGCCGGTGTGAGGTCGGGCGTGCGCCTCACGTCCGCGAGCGTCCTGGATCTCGCGCCGACGCTCCTCGTCCTCGCCGGCGAGCCCCTCGCGCGCGACATGGACGGCCGCGTCCTGGCCGAGGTGTTCGACGAGAGATTCGCGGAGTCGGCGAGCGTCCCGATCGTGCCGACGTTCGAGGCGTCGGGACCGCAATGAACGAAGGGAGACGGAGATCGCGGGCGGCCCTCCTCCTCGCGTTCGGCGCTCTCGGCGTCTTCCTGCGATTGGTCAAGGCCGAGGACTGGCCCCGAGGACCGTGGATCGACCAGCTCTACCTCCTCCGGAGCGCACGCGCCGCGGCGGTCGCCGGCTGGTCTCCCTTCGGCACGACGCCGATGCAGCCGACGGACTTTCTCTTCTCGAACGGCATGCGCTACTACCCGAGCCACATCTTTCTCCTGCCGCTCGCGGCCGCCGACCGGCTCGCCGGCGGGGGCATGGCCTCGGTCCGGCTCATCGCGCTCGGCTCCGGCGTCCTCCTGCTTCTGGCGTCGCTCGCGCTCGCGGCCGAGGCGACGCGCGAGCGGCCCCTCGCACTCGTCCTGGCGGCGGCCCTCCTCGCGACGTCTCTCTGGCTTCTGACGCAGGCGAGGTGGGCCTCCGAGCACGTCCTGACGTCGGCGATCGTGACGGCCGCCGCCGCGGCAGGTCTGAGAGCGTGGAGGCGCTCCTCGACCGCGTGGGCGATCGTTTCCGGGGTTCTTCTCGGGCTCGGAGCGGCGGGATACAACGCGGCGCGCCTCGCGCTCGCGCTGCCCGCGATCATCTTCGTCGCTGCGTGGGCCGCGGGAAACCGCCCCGCGCGCCGGCTGGCGCTCATGGCCCTTCTGGCGGAGCTCGTCGTCGTCGCGCCGCTCGCGCTCACGTACGCGCGCCACCCCGAGCGCCTGACGGCGCACGTGCGGGATCTCTCGATCCTCTCCCGGCCCGCGCCGGAAGCGCGGCGGGCCTTTCTCGCGAACGTCCGCGACTACGCGGCGCTTTTCTTCGTGCGCGGGGACGTGCTCCCCCGGCACGGCGACCCGGACCGTCCCGTCGTCCTGGCGGGGGTGGGGGCCCTCCTCGTGGTCGGCGCCGCTCTCGGTGTCGCGCGCGCCGGCGTCGAACGTCTCCTGCTCCTCCCTGTCGCGATCTTCCTGGCCGGCGGACTCCTCGCGCGCGACACCGAGAGCGCGAGCGCCGGCCGGATCTCCCTCGCGGCCCCTTTCGTCCTCATCCTCGCGGCGCTCGGGGCCGCGGCTCTCGTGGATTCGCTGCCCGAGCGCTTCTGGCGCGCCGGGACCGCGGCTCTTCTCGGCCTCGTCCTCGTGACGGCACTTCTCGACGTCTCGGGCTTCGTCCGCTGGGTGACGGGACCCCATGTCGTGAACAGCTTCGGCGTCGCGGAGCGCCGCCTCGCCGAGGCGATCGAGACCGAGCGGCGCCGCGCGGATGCCGAGATCCTCCTGCATCCCGTTCGAGCCGCCCGTAACGTGTACTTCGTCGACGTTCTTCTCGGCCGGCCGGACGACGGCGGGCGGCACGCGGTGAGCATCGGGACGGCGGGCGTCGAGACGGCCTGGACGCGGATTCCGAAAGCCGACGTGCTGTTCGCGGCGGACGGATCTCCCGAAGTGAGAAGGACCATGGCGAGCCTCGGTGCCCCGCTCGTCGCGCGCGCGGATCCGGAGGACGGCGGGTCGGCGTGGGCGCTCTACCGGATCCCGCGCGAAGCGGCCGCTCGCGCGGCTGAGCGCGCTCTCGACGCCTCGGTTCCGCTGCCCGCGCCGGGTGGAAACTTTCCCGCGCCCGAGGATGGCCTCTACGTCTTCGGGACGCGGGGTGGAATGCGGGTCGCCTTCGATGGTCGCGTTTTGTTCGACGGAAACGCCGCGGGTCGCGTCGGGCTGCGTCTCGCGAAGGGGCGGCACCTCCTCGAGGCTGAGCGGCGCCGATCCACCGCCGGCCTCCAGGTCGTGGCGCCGGACGGCTTCGCGCTCCCGATGGGAGATCTGGACCCGCCCTAGAGCGCGAGGGCCTGAGCGAGCGCCTCGTGGAAAGCGGCGGGCGTCTCGAGCGGCCCGTCGTGCCCCGCGCCGCGGAGGACGACGAGACGCGCCCCGGGCATCCTCGCGGCCGCCTCTCGGGCGATGGAAATCGGAAAAAGCGTCTCACGCTCTCCCCAGATCAGGGTCGTTCCTTCCGGCAGCTCGCCGAGGTGCGGAAAGAGGCCGTCGGCCTCGGTGAGGCGGGCGACCGTCAACGCCGCGGTTCCTCCCCCGTAGTTCCTGCCGAACGCATCGAGAACGAACCCGGCCGAGGGAGCGGGCTTGTGGAAGAAGAGGAGATCGAAGATGCGGCGGGCTCCCGCGCGGTCCGTGGGAAGGACACGTGCGCGCTCGGCTTCCACGTCTGAGGGAAGAGCGAGGCCTCCCGCGTCCACGAGGACGAGACGGCCCGTCTTCCGGGGAAATTTCAGCGCGTACCATCCCGCCGTCCAGCCTCCCAGGGAGTGCCCGACGAGATCGAACTTCTCGAGTCCGAGCGCGCGCGCGAGCGCGTCGAGCGCCGCGAGGCGGCCCGGAAGGCCGTAGCCGGAAGGATCCCGCGGCGGCTCGCTCCGGCCGGAGCCGGGCGCGTCGGGCAGGATCACCGTGCGGCCGCGGCGGGCGAGAAAGCGCGCGGTGCCCGCCCAGTACGTCGCGTCGGCGCCGAGGCCGTGCAGGAAGACGACAGGCCTTTCCGCCGAGAGCGGTCCGAGCACGAACGCCGAAAGATTCGTTCCGTCGTCGGCCGCGAAGACCTCGCGCCTGGCGCCGGCGAAATCCAGGCGCGTCTCCTGGATCGAGCGATAGACGGGCAGCGGATCCACGGCGACGGCGCCGAAAAGGAAGCAGAAGAGGAAGGCGATTGCTCCCAGAACCCAGGCCAGAAGCCGCTTCCGGTTGGTCATCGCAACCGCACGGTAGCACCGAGTCCTTTCTGCTATCGGCGGCTGCACAGCAGCCGCCGCGGAAGCAATCTGCGGTCGGCTTCTGGCTGTCAAGGGCCTTCGGCCGCGAAGCGGCGCGCGGAGCGCGCCCTTGACAACCAGAGCCGACGAACACGTTTTCTCCTCGGTGGACGCGTCAGCGGCCACCGATAGCAGGGTCAATTTCTCGCTTCAGTACACGAGGAGCGAGCGGAGGGCCGCGAGGATGTCGGCGCTCTGCGGGAGCGTGGCGTCCTCGAGCTGCGGCGCGTAGCCGCAGAACGCGTCCTTCGCGGCGACGCGGCGCACGGGCGCGTCGAGCCAGGCGAAGAGCTCGTCGGCCGCGCGGGCGGCGATCTCGGCTCCGAACCCGTGCGTCTGCCAGTCTTCGTGCACGACGAGGAGCCGGTTCGTCCGCTTCACGCTTTCGGCCACGGCCGCAAAGTCCCAGGGCGCGAGAGAGCGCAGGTCGAGAACCTCCGCCTCCTTGCCGTCCTCCTCCGAGAGCCTCGAAGCGGCGACCGCGCTACGAAAGACCGTGGCGCCATACGTCACGATCGTGACGTCCGTCCCGGGCCGCACGGTCTTCGCCTTGCCGAACGGGATCATGAAATCCGGGCCGGGATAGCGGCCCTTGTTGTGCGTCTGGCGGTACAGGTGCTTGTGCTCGAGGAAGAGCACGGGGTCGTCGCAGCGGATGGCCGTCCTCAGGAGGCCGTTCGCGTCGAGGGCGTTCGAGGGCATGACGACGCGGAGTCCCGGAATGTGCGTGAACGTCACCTCACCGGACTGCGAGTGGTACGGCCCGCCGCCGGTGAGATAGCCGCCGATCGCGACCCGGACGACGACGGGGGCGCGGAACGCTCCGCCCGAGCGCCAGCGGGTCGTGGCGAGCTCGTCGCGAAGCTGCATCATCGCCGGCCAGATGTAGTCGAAGAACTGGACCTCGACGACGGGCTTGAGGCCCCGCGTGGCCCATCCGATCGCGCGCCCGACGATGCCCGCCTCGGCAAGGGGGGAATTGAAGACGCGTGAGGGCCCGAAGTGTTTCTGGAGGCCGCCCGTCACCTTGAAGACTCCGCCCTTGCCCTTGCATTCGCCGAGCACGTCGGCGCGGGTCGCGTCCGCCACGTCCTCGCCCCAGATCGCGATGCGCCCGTCGCGGGCCATCTCGTCCCGGAGCGCGGCATTGATGAGATCGACCATCGTGGTCGGCTCGCCCTCGAACGCGGGCGCCTCCTCCGTGTCGAAGGCCGCCGAAGTGGGATCCACGTCGGGCGAGTAGATGTTCGCGTGAACGGTCTCGGGCGCGGGCTGGGGCTGCGCGCCGGCGGACTCCGCGGCGGCGCTCACTTCGGCCGCGACGTCCTCGCGCAGCTTCGCGAGGTCCTCCGCCGTGGCGAGCTCCGCCTGCTCGAGGAAGGCCGCGAAGAGCGTGAGCGGATCGCGCTCGAGGTCCTTCCTGCGCTCGGCCTCCGGCCGGTAGAGCTTCTCGTCGTCCGAGAGAGAGTGCGAGTAGGGGCGGATGACGTGCGCGTGGACGAGGGACGGCCCTTTCCGGTCGCGCGCGTACGCGAAGGCATACCGCATCGCGTCGTACGAGGCCAGGAAGTCGCAGCCGTCCGTCTCCGCGATGAAGAGGCCGGGATACGACCGCACGAGCTTCGAGATGGAGCCGCCGGGCGTCTGCACCTCGACGGGCACCGAGATCGCGTAGCCGTTGTCCTCGACGACGAAGACGACGGGGAGCTTCAGCGTGGTGGCCGAGTTCAGCGCCTCCCAGAACTCGCCTTCGGACGTCGATCCCTCTCCGATCGTGATGACGACGACTTCGTCCTTCGCCGCGTGCGCGATCGCCCCGGCGATTCCGGACGCGTCTTCGCGCAGGAGAAAGCGGCCGGCCTCGGCCGCTCCGACGCCCGGCAGGCATTCGGTGCTCGTGGGGGACGAGGTCGTGAAGACGCGCAGCGCGCCCGCCCCCCAGTGCGAGGGCATCTGCCGCCCCTTGGACGCGGGGTCGTCCGCGGCGCCGAAGGCCTGCAGGAACATGTCCCGGGGCGTCACCCCGAGGCCGAGGCAGAGGGCGCGGTCGCGGTAGTACGGGAAGAGCCAGTCCGAACCTTTGCGCATGTGGAGGGCGATCGCCGTCTGGACCGCCTCGTGCCCGGCGCCGCTGATCTGGAAGAAGATCCTGTTCTGGCGCTTGAGCTGGATCTCCTTGTCGTCGATCCTTCGGGACGTGACCATGTTCCGGTAAACCCGGAGAAGGTCCTCGCGCGAAAGCCCTTCGTACGAATCCGCTTTCGGCGGCGAGATTTCCGTCGCCATCGGACGGAGATTACCGGAAAAAGACCGAGCCGCCGACGACTACGTGGCCGGGTGAGCGGCGGCGGCGGGCGCGTCGGGGGTGCCGGGGGACGCGGTTGCGTGCCAGTCCGAGTGCGGCGCGCGGTTCTCGACGATCCATCCCCTGAGGAGCTCGCGATACGTCCGTGCGGGAATGCCTTCCCGCGCGAAGAAGGGCTCGAGCGCGGTGCTGAGGGCGGGCAGGCGGTAGAAAGGCACGGCGGGGAAGTAATGGTGCTCGAGGTGCAGGTGCGACCAGAGATAGACGAACTCCCAGAAGGGCGAGCGCGCCATCCGCGTCCCCCACTTCGCGGGCTCTCCCGGCACGATGTCGTAATGCTGCCCCAGACGGTTGAGCGCGAACGCGGGCGGGAAGACGAAGAACACGGGGACGATGTAGAGCCACAGGAGGCGCAAACCCCCGCCGAAAAGGAAAATCGCCGCAGCCGCCAGGAGGTGAAGCGCTGCGGCCGTGACGCGCTCGCTGCGGATCCTCCGCTGGAGCGTCTCGGGATACGTGGCGGTCTCCTTCCGGGCGGCGCGGAAGTAGATCGGGAAGAGCGCGGGCGTCGCGTAGAGAAGCTTCAGCCAGCGCACGTTCTTTTTCGGCGAGAGATGCGCACGCTTCGGGTCGTCCGTCGTCGAGCCGAGCTCGGCGTGGTGATCGAGGTGCCAGCGCGTGAACTGCGTCGGCGAGATGCCGGAGGGAAGAGCGTAGAGGAGTCCGAGGAGCCGGTAGGCCCGCGGGCGGTCGCCGTCGAAGACCGCCTTGTGGACCACTTCGTGAAGAAGGATCGTCCCGTCGAAGACGACGAATCCGAGGACGATCGCGCACGGCACGCGCACCCAGAGGCTCTCGAAGCGCCAGCCGAGCGCGAACGCGGCGGAGAAGAAGAAAAGCTGGCGGAACGCGACGACGAAATGTTGCGCGGGGCTCTTCCGATGCAGTTCCTTCAGGACGTCGTGCGACACGGCATCGGAGAGCCGTTTTCGGAGGTCCCCGATCGCGTGGTGGAAATACCCGGACTTCATCCCGGGAGAGATTACGCCGGCTGGGGTCTTTCCCTCAATTCCCGTAGCGCTCCTCGAGAAGAGGTGCTCGACGCGATGCGAATGGCCTCGTTCGATATCGGGTTGAAAACGAGCCGAGTACGTCGAAGAGGACGACAGACTGCCCGGAGCCGAGATTGAGCGTCTGTTCAGGTCCGCTCTTCGACGTACTCGCGTCGAGGCGGCTCAGAACGGACAGTTCCCCGGATTCGGGAGATCGGTCCGCAAGGCCGTACCGATCGGAACCAGATAGGTGACGAGCGCCTCGGCGACATCACCGGTTTCGTTTCTCACCATGTGACTGTGCGTGTTGGTTCCCGCCTCGACGGCGCCCGTGCCGGCGGGGAAGGAGTGCGGCGTGCACGACGGATCGTCCCCTTCGTACACGGTCAAGGTCCCTGTTCGAACCGTGAAGAACACCGGGCCGGGATGAGTGTGCCAGCCGCTGTAGGAACCAGGCGGAAACGTCACGATCTGGGTCGCGACATCGATGGGCTGGTCGGCGTCGAGCCCGATCCTCCAGTCGATCGCCTTCTCCTTTCTCTTTACGTC
>DATGDV010000210.1:0-4617 GCA_035310685.1 Thermoanaerobaculia bacterium | reverse complement strand
CCTCAACGTGCAGTACGCGCCTTCGTTCAAGACGGGCGAGTCGACCCTCTCGCTCGACGCCTTTCTCGACGGGCGGATCTATCTCCCGCTGTCGCGGCGCGTCCTCTGCGCGGTCCGCGCCTTCGGCGGCCTCTCACATGGCTCCGCGCCCACGGTCTTCTACTTCGGCGGCCTCGACACGCTGCGCGGCTACGATTACGCGAGCATCATCGGGAACAAGACGTTCTACGTGAATACGGAGTTCCGGTTTCCCCTCGTGGACGTCCTCGCGACTCCGATCCTGCAGTTCGGAGGTATTAGCGGGCGCATCTTTCTCGACATCGGCGGCGCATGGCTCAACGACCAGACCTTCCAGTTCTGGCAGGACGGGCGGCTGAAGGACGGGCACGCCTCGTACGGGGCCGGCTTCAGCGTGTATTTCCTCGGCCTCCCCTGGAACGTGGATTTCTCGAAACAGTGGGACTTCCGCTCGACCCTGTCGGGCACGCAGGCCACGTTCTACGTCGGGACGACGTTCTGACCGGGACGCCGAAAAACCGCCATTTGCCCGACACGACCGTGTTTTCCCCATCGCTCGCTGAGCGCTAGCCCGCCCGCCTCCGGCCGGACCGCGGAGCGGTCTGCGGGCTGGCTGCATAATCCGCGACCGTGCGCGTCCGGGTCCTCGGAGCCCATGGCGGCTCCTCGCCTTCCCACCGACAGACGTCGTTCCTCGTGAACGGCACCGTCTGCGTGGATGCGGGCTCGCTGACCGATGCGCTCACGCTCGAGGAGCAGGCTCGCGTCCGCGCCGTCCTCGTGACCCACGCCCACATGGACCATGTCGCGTCCCTCCCCTTTCTCGTGGAGAACGTCTACGGGCGAAGCGGCCCTCCCCTCGAGATCATCGCTCCCGAGGAGGTCCTCGCCGCCCTGAGGGAGCATCTCTTCAACGACGCCCTCTGGCCTGACTTCTCGCGTCTGCCGAACGACCTCGTTCCGGCCGTCGCGTTTCGCGCGATCCCGACCGGGATCCCGTGCCAGGTCGCGGGCGTCGTGGCGACGGCCGTGCCCGTGTCGCACGTCGTGCCGACCTGCGGCTACATCCTCGAGGACGAAAGCGCGTGCATCGTCTTCTCCGGCGACACGGGCCCCACCGAGGAGCTGTGGAAGGCGGCTCGGTCGCGCTCCGGCGTGAAGGCGTTTTTCGTGGAATGCTCTTTTCCGAACGCCCTGCAGCACCTCGCGGACGTCTCCCAGCACCTCACGCCCGCGACGCTCAAAACGGAGATGAAGAAGCTCCCGTCCGGTGCGCCCATCTACCTCTACCACATGAAGCCGCCGACGCTCGAGCTCCTTCGCGCCGAAGTCGCGGCGCTCGGCAACGGACGCGTCTCTCTTCTCGCCGACGGCGACGAGCTGACGTTCTAGAGCCGGAGAAAGCTCGACGAGCTCGAACTCGTCGAGGAACCCGCGGTCAGGAACCGCGACGACGGACGGAGGCGAGGCCTCGCTGGCCGGTCTCCGAGAACCAGGAGTCGACGAAGGCCTTTCGTCCCTCGGGGAGCACGTTCCGTGCTCTCTCGTAGGCCGCGCCCCTGAGGTCGCGCTTGATCGCCGTGTAGACCTCGCTCGAAGCGCCGCCGAGCTCCTCCGCGAACCGCACCGCTTCCTCCAGGAGACGGTCCGGCGGAACGATCCGGTCGATCGCGCCGAACTCGTGCGCCTCGGGGAACGTCATCGTGTCCCCGAGGAGCGCCCAGCGCGTGAGCGTCTGCTCGCCGACGGTGCTGCGGATCGCCTCCATGCAGTGCCGCGGCAGGTGGATCCCGAGCCGCACTCCGGGCAGACCGATCGTGCCGGGCCCTTCGGCCGCGAGACGGAAGTCCGCCGTCGCCGCGACGAGGGCGCCGCCGGCGATGGCGTGCCCCGTCAGCGCCGCGACGAGCGGTTTTCCGAGGAGGAAGAGGTCGAAGAAGAGCGCGTCGAACACGCGCGCGAACCGGGCGAACTCCTCCGCGCTCGCCTGCGCCAGCCTCAGGTCGAACCCGCCGCAGAAGATCTTGGGCGAGCGGGACGTCAGGACCACGCCCCGGACGGCCGGGTCCTCCTGCGCCTTCAGCGCGGCGTCCTGAAGGGCGACGGCGAACTCCGTCGAGATGGCGTTCGCCTTGCCCCGGCCCATCGCGAGGATCCTCACGGCGCCTCGGTCCTCCACGAGGAGATCGGTGGGAGAGTCGATCGTGAAGGCGTGCGCGCTCAACGGGGCGATGTTCTCATGCGGCCGTGCGGCCGGAGAGAAAGAGGCCGAGGACTCGGGGGTCGTCCGTCAGCTCCGGATGAAAGGTGGCCGCCGTGACGTTGCCCTTGCGCACGAGCACGGGATCTCCGTCCCGCCGAGCCAGAACCTCGACGGACGGGTCGACCGCGGAGATCCTCGGGGCGCGGATGAAGACCGCCTCGAGCGGCTCTGTTCCGAGGGCTCCGGGCTCGACGTCCGTGAGACGCACGATGGACGAGTCGAGCTGCCGCCCGTAGGCGTTGCGCACGACCGTCATCGGGAGGAGGCCGAGCCCCTCGGCAGGCGGCCCTTCCACGTCGCGCGCGAGGAGAATCGCTCCCGCACACGTACCGAGGACGGGGTCGCCGCGGCGGGCGACCGCCAGGATCGCGTCCTCGATTCCGGTCCCGTCCATCAGCTTTCGGAACGTCGTCGACTCGCCGCCGGGGAGGACGAGCCCCTCGGATTCCAGGATCTCCTGCGCCGCACGGACCTCCCGCGCGGGGATTCCCGCCCGGCGGAGCGCGTCGACGTGCGCCTCGAAATCGCCCTGGAGAGCGAGGACCCCGATCACTTCTACCAGCCGCGGGTCTGGAGCTGCTCGGCCTCGGTGAGCTTTGCGGCCTCGATGCCCTTCATGCCCTCGCCGAGGTCTTCGGACGCCTTCGCGACGCGCGCGGGGTCCTGAAAATGCGGCGTCGCCTCGACGATGGCCCGGGCGCGCTTCGCCGGATCGGACGACTTGAAGATGCCCGAGCCCACGAACACCGCCTCGGCGCCGAGCATGCGGCAGAGCGCCGCGTCCGCAGGCGTCGCGATGCCGCCGGCGGCGAAGTTGGGAACGGGGAGGCGCCCGTACGTGGCGACCCACGAGACGAGCTCGAAGGGAGCCCCGAGGTTCTTCGCCGCGGCCATCCATTCCTCCTTCGTGAGGAGTGTGAGCGTCTTGATCTGCCGCGTGACCTCGCGGAGGTGCTTCACCGCGTGGACGATGTCGCCCGTGCCGGCTTCGCCCTTCGTCCGGATCATCGCCGCTCCCTCGCCGATCCGCCGGAGCGCTTCGCCGAGATTCCGGCAGCCGCACACGAACGGCACCTTGAAGTCGTGCTTGTACACGTGGTTCTCCTCGTCGGCGGGCGTCAGCACCTCGGACTCGTCGACGAAATCCACCTCGAGGGATTCGAGGATCCTCGCTTCGGCGAGATGGCCGATCCGGCATTTCGCCATCACGGGAACCGAAACCGCCGCCTCGATCTCGCGGATCTTCGCGACGGGAGACATGCGCGCGACGCCGCCCTCGCGGCGGATGTCGGCGGGGACGCGCTCGAGGGCCATCACCGCGGCGGCGCCGGCGTCCTCGGCGATCTTCGCCTGCTCGGCGTCGACGACGTCCATGATGACGCCGCCTTTGAGCATTTCGGCCAGCCCGACTTTCACGCGGAACTCGTCGGACGAGAAGGGTGAGGGAATCTGGAATCCGCTGATGGGAGTCATGTTGAAGACCCTTTCGAAGATTTCTCGGAAGGAACCATCGTCAACGCTCGCGTGAGAACGCGGTTGCTGCGACCCGCCCTTCCCTACAAGACTCGTTCGAAGAAAATCCGAAAAACAAAAACTTCTCCTAAATCTGAATGAGAGCCGCTTCGGCGGCCTGCGCCGCCTCGCGGACGTCGCGCGGGGGACTCTTCTTCTGGCGCGCGGCTTGACGGGCGAGCTCCCGCGCCGCCGCGCCCGCGATCTCGAGGGCTTTCTCGAGGTCCGCGGCGGGCCCACGCGCGACGGAGATCCGGATCGCGTTGACGTCGGACTGGTCGGCCAGGAACTCCGCGCCGGCCGAGAGCAGAACGCCCTTCTCGCGGGCCGCCGCGGCAAGCGCGCGACCCGACACTCCGGGCGGGAGCTCCACCCACAGCACGTAGCCTCCGGAAGGGCGCTCGACGCGCGTCCCGATCGGAAACCGGTTCACGAGCGTGCGATGCGCGATCGCGAGGCGACTTCTGAGGCGGTTGCGCATCTTCGCGAGGTGCCGGTCGTAGTCGCCCCTCACGAGAAAGAGGTTCAGGGCGGCCTGCAGGACCGGCGGGGACGTCAGCTCCCCGACGCGCTTGAGCGCCGCGAGCCGATGGACGAATTCCCTCGGCCCCGAGATCCACCCGACCCGAACACCCGGGAAGAGCGCCTTGGAGATCGTGCCGAGGTGGACCACGTGGGCGGGCGCGATCGCCGCGAGCGGTGGCGGCAGCGCACCCTCGACGAGAAGGTCGGCGTCGAACGCATCCTCCACGAGGAGGACTCCCGCCGCGGCCGCGCGCTCGGCGATCTCCGAGCGGCGGGCGTTGGAGAAGAGGAGACCGGTC
>DATGDV010000209.1:0-3012 GCA_035310685.1 Thermoanaerobaculia bacterium | reverse complement strand
GCGGCGCGCGGAGCGCGCCCTTGACGCCGGCCATCCAACGACAGATTTGCAGCTATCGGCGGCTGCAGCGGCAGCCGCCGCATATAAGAAAAATCCATTCAAGGACGTCCTCCACACAGTGCGGTCTCTCCCGCAAACACCCTCTCTCCTCTGGTTTCTCATCGCGAACTTTCTCTACATCGACGTCATCCACACGATCCAGATCCAGATGTCGACGTACTCGCGCTACGCCGTAGGCCTGAACGACGCGCAGGTGCAGATCCTCCTCCTCGTCGCGACGGCCGTGGCGGTCCTGGGCGGACTCCTGTACGGCCTTCTCTGCCAGCGCGTGACGATCCGCACGGCGACGCTCGTGGCGCTCGCGAACTGGGCGCTCGTTTTCGCGCTCGCGCTCCTCGTGCGCGACCCGAAGACTTTCACGGTCGTCGGCGTCCTCGCGGGGATCGGCCTCGGCGGAATCAAGGTGACGGGCAGGCTCGGGCTCATCGCCCTCGTCCCGAAGGAGCGCATGACCGAGTTCTTCGGGTTCTTCACGCTCGCCGGGGAGGCGGCTTCGGTCCTGGGGCCGTTCCTGTGGGCGGCAACGCTCTCGCTCTTCCCGGACAAGAGCCCGGCCGGCTACCGCGCGGGGATCTCCGTTCTCTTCTGCGTCCTCGTGTTCGCGATCGGCGCCTTTCTCAGGGTGCGTTTCCCGAGGGCCGAAGTCGTGCCCGGTCCTGCGTGAAGCGCGCCGTCGTCGGGCTCGTCCGTTTCCTCGTCGATCTCTTCTACCGCCGCGTCGAGGTGACGGGGCTCGAGAACGTACCGGTCGAGGGGCCGGTGCTCCTCGTCGCGAACCATTTCAACGGCCTCGTCGACCCGATGATCGTCCTTCGGGTCCTGCCCCGTCCCGTCGTCTTCGTGGCGAAGTCGACGCTTTGGAAGATTCCCGTTCTCAGGACCGTCCTCGACCTCCTCGGCTGCGTGCCGGTGGTGAGGAGGGGCGAGGAGGACCGGGAGGCTTCTTCCAAGGGCGAAGAGAGGAACCGAGGCTCGTTCGAGCGGCTTGCGGTGGAGCTGGAGCGCGGCGGTTGCGTGCTGATCTTCCCCGAAGGCCGCTCGCACTCGGAACCGCGCCTCTCGGCGCTGCGCACGGGAGCCGCCCGCGTCCTCCTCCTTTCGAAGAAATCCCCGCTGGTCGTCCCCGTCGGACTCTGGTTCACGAAAAAGGAGGAATTCCGCTCCGAGGCGCTCGTGCGCATCGGTCCGCCCGTTGTGCCTCCAGCCGACCCCTCCGTCGAGGGCTGGACGGACGCCATCGAGCGGGCTCTGCTCGACGTCACGCTCAACGCGGACGACTGGAACGACCATGAGGTCGTCGCGGCTGTGGAGGCGCTTTACGGGAAGTCTGTAGAGAAGGATTTCTTGGAAGGCGAAGAGGGGCTGGGCAGCCTGGGTCGTTCGTTCCGAGTGCGCCAGCTTCTGCTCAAGGCCCGCGGAGCTCTCGAGAAGACCCATCCCGGTGAGGTCGCGTCACTCGCGCGCCGCGCGCTCGCCTTCGACCACCTTCTAAGAAGAATCGGTATTTCTTCGGGTGTTCTCGAAGATCCTCCTCCGGCCCTGGTGATCCTGTGGAACACCTTCAAAGCCCTTCTCCTCGCCCTCCTCGGCTTCCCGGTGGCGGTCCTCGGCGTGCTGGCGTGGTGGGTGCCGTACCGCCTTTGCGGGGTGGTCGCGAACCGGGTGCCCGGAGCCTCCGGGCAGCGCGATCAGATCGCGCTCTACAAGCTGGTCGCGGGAACCCTCCTCTTTCCGCTCTTCCTCGGGCTCGAGACCGCCTTCGCCTGGGGTCTGACCGGCAAGCTCTGGGCCGCCGCCCTGGTCTTCATCTTTCTTCCACTCGCAGGAATCGTCTCTCTTCGCTTCTACGAATACGCCTCCTGGCGCGAAAGCCAGGGGCGGGAGCTCTTCGCGCTCGCGTTCATGCCCGGCGGAATCGAGAGGCTGCGCGCGCGGCGCGACGCTCTCGTCGCCGAGTGCGACCGGCTGGCCGGCGTTTTTCGCGGCGCGTCGGATAATCGCTTCGCGTGACGTCGAAGACGGAAGACACCGAGGCCCGCTGCGAGCGCGCGTCGGAGCTGCTCGCGGCAGCCGGCGTCCTGTGCGTCCTCGTGTTCCACCTCGTCCCGACGCTGCTCGCGGCTCTCCTCGCTCACATGCTCCTGCGCGGCATCGCCCGGCGTCTTCGGGGAAGGTGGGCATGGGTTTCTCACGGGCTCTCGCGTGCTCTGGCCGCGTCGCTGCTCGGCCTGGCGGCGGCCGGCATCGTGGCTGGAGCCGCGCTTCTGCTTCACGGCTTCGTGCGGGGCCGGCTCGGCAACCTGCCGGCGCTGCTGGATTCGGTCGGGGCGACTTTGCGGGACCTCGTCGCATCTCTGGAAGGGCTCGGCTTTAATCTTCCGGTGGCCACGGCGAGCGACGAGGCCGCGCGGGCGGAATGGCTCGCGAAGCACGCCGCGGGGCTGCGGCACGCGGGCGTGATCGGCCTCCGCGGTCTTGCGCACGTCTTCGTGGGCGCCATCGTCGGCGTCTTCGTCTTCTTCAGGGCGCCCGTGAACGTCGACGCACCGCTCGGCGCGGCTCTCGTGAGACGGATCACGCGCCTCGACGTCGCGTTCCGGTCGGTCGTGAGGGCGCAGATTGAAATCTCTGCCGTGAACACGGCTTTGACGGCCATCTACCTGCTGCTCGGGCTTCCCATCTTCGGGGTGCACCTTCCGCTCGCCGGCACGCTCGTGGGTCTGACGTTCCTGTGCGGCCTCCTGCCCGTGATCGGCAACCTCATCTCGAACACGTTCGTCGTGCTCTTGTCGCTCGGTGTCTCGCCATGGGTGGCCGTTTCATCCGTCGTCTTCCTCGTCGTCGTCCACAAACTGGAGTACTTTCTGAACGCGAAGCTCGTAGGCGCGCGGATCGGCGCCGCCGTCTGGGAGACGCTCATCGCGATGATCCTCTTCGAGGCCGTGTTCGGTT
>DATGDV010000208.1:0-9384 GCA_035310685.1 Thermoanaerobaculia bacterium | reverse complement strand
CCCGCGGAACGTCAGGTCTTTGATTCGGGCTCCCACGGCGGCGGTCGGGTCGATCCGGTAGCCCGCGCCCTGCACGACGTCGAAGTTGTAAGGGATCATCCCCTCCTTCGGCTTCAGGACGAGCCGCCCGTCCTGCCACGTCGCGCTCCCGTAGAACTCCGCGGCGTGCTCGAGGACTTTCTTCAAGGTCGCGCCGTCGATCTCCACGACGACGAGCTGGTTCTCGTACGGATACAGCCGGTAGACGTCGCGCAGGGAGATCTTTCCGCGCGAGAAGCCTTCATAGCGCCCCGAGGGAATGAGAGACGTCATCGAGAGGTCCGCTCCGGTGACCTTGAGCTGAGTGTCGTTCACGAGGTCGACGAGGGCGGTGTCCTCGAGCCGCGCCCGGGCGGCCGGCAACTCGTCGTCGGCGACGGCGACCGGCTCCTCCATGTAGGCCCGGGCGCGCTCGTCGTACTTTTCGGCGATCTTCGCGACGGCCGCGTCCGCCGGCACTTCGGGCCCCGAAGGAAGCAGGACGCCGTCGAGGCCGGCGACATGCCAGGCGCTGCCGCTCTTCTCGAAGGCGACGTCGACGCGGGCCAGAACCTCACCCCACCGGCCCGGTTCGATGAGGGGAACGCCGTGAAGACGCGTGAGCGGGATCTTCCGATGCGCGTGTCCGGCGAGGAGCAGGTCGATGCCCGGCACGTCGCGCGCGAGGGCTGCGACCCGGTTTTCCGCCTCCGTGCCGTCGGGGACCAGCGTCTTCAGGTCCACCTCCGGCCCGCTGTGGATGAGGACGGCCACGAAGTCGCATTTCTCCACGTTCCTCAGGATCGGAACCAGCCTCTTCGCGGTGACGACCGGATCCTCCCATTTCAAGCCGGGGCGGTTCCGCTCCGGCTCCCAGGTCGGGATGTTCGGCGTCGTCAGGCCGAGGATTCCGATCCTGACACCGCCGACCGTCTTGACGAGGTACTCGGGGAACGCCGGGGTGCCGTCGGCCGCGTTGCGCGTGTTCGCCGAGAGCCACGGGAAGGATGCCTCCCTTTGCGCCTTGCGGAGCACGTCGAGCCCGAAGTTGAACTCGTGATTGCCGACGGCCATCGCGTCGTACCGGACCGCGCTCATCGCCTCGGACATCGGGTCGGCATCGTGGTTCGGGCGCCGCGCGTGCAGGTACTCGATGGGCGAGCCCTGGATCGTGTCTCCCCCGTCCAGAACGAGCACGTTCGGGGTTTCACGGCGGATGGCCGCGATCCGGGAAGCCACTCGGGCGAGGCCTTCGTCCGCGGGGCGCGCGCGCCCGTAGTCCCAGGGAAGGAGGTGGCCATGGAGATCGCTCGTTTCGAGGATCGTCACGACGACTCGCCCTTCGGTGGCGCGGGCGAGCGTGGAAAGGGAGAGCGCGGCGCACGCGACCAGAGCCGCGAACGCGCGCACGGTTGACCGACCAGGGTTCACGTGGCGGGTGTCTTAGCACCGCGCTCCGGGGGAACGCAACAGTTCCCATGCTTCATTGGCGCCTCGCCGCGGTTATGCTCCGCCCCTGAAATGGCGGATCGAAAAGCCCGGAACGCGGCTCCCGTCGGCCCCACGCTGAAGAGGCTCGAGCACCTCTACGGGGACGCCGCGTGCTCGCTCGATTTCCGGAGCCCGCTCGAGCTTCTCGTCGCGACCGTCCTCTCGGCGCAGTGCACCGACGTGCGCGTCAATCTGGTCACGCCGGAGCTCTTCCGGCGCCTCCCGGACGTCGCGGCGCTCGCCGCCTCGCCTCCCGGAGAGCTCGAGGAGATCATCCGATCGACCGGATTCTTCAACTCGAAAGCGAAGTCCTTGCGCGGCATCGCGAAGGCGCTCGTCTCGGAGCATGGAGGCGAGGTCCCGAACACAATGCAAGCCCTTCTCGCCCTGCCGGGCGTCGGGCGCAAGACGGCCAACGTCGTCCTCGGAAACGTCTGGGGAACGCCGGACGGCGTCGTCGTGGACACGCACGTCGGACGTGTCGCGCGGCGCCTCGGCTGGACGCGCGAGACGGACGCGGGGAAAGCCGAGCGCGACCTGAACCGGATCATCCCGAAGGAACGGTGGACCTGGATCAGCCACGCGCTCATCCAGCACGGCCGGCGCATCTGCACGGCGCGCCGCCCGCAGTGCGAGCGGTGCACGCTCGCGGACCTCTGCCCGAAGGTCGGTGTCGAGAAGACAAAGAAGAAAACTAGGATTTTGGACAGGCGAAGATAAGAGAAGGAAGAGAAGAAGAAGATTTTGCCAAGAACAGATATTTCCCGAATGACCGATGTCAAGGGTCCCCGACCGCTGCGCGGCGCGCGAAGCGCGCCCTTGACATCGGCCATTCGGGAAGAAGATTTCTACTATCGGGGCTGCATCAGCAGCCCCGAATATCAGAAAAAACTCCGAAATCTTTCTCTTCGTCTTCCTCTTTCTCTCGCTCTTTATCTTCCAGGGCTGCGGGCGGAAGATCGCGCCCGAGCCGCCGCTTCAGGTTCTTCCGGCCCGCGTCGAGCCCGTGCGCCTCTCGCAGGAGGGCTCGGACGTCGTCCTGAGGTTCCCCTATCCCTCGAAGACGAACGCGGGCGAGACGCTGACGAATCTCACCGGCGTGACGGTGTACCGCGAGCTCATCGGGGCGCGGGAAGCAGAAAAACCGCCGGAGCCGCCGAAAGACGCGGCGGCGCGCGCACGCGACGAGAAGGGATTTCGGGCGCGGGCCGAGGCGATCCAGAAGCTCACGCGCACCGACCTCGACGCGTCCACGGTGGGCCCGGACGTCGTCGTGCGGGATCCGCTCGTGCCGCTCTACAGCGAGGGCCGAGTCGGGCGCGTGTTCCTGCGCTACGGCGTGACGGCCACGCGCGATCGCAAGAAAGCCTCCGAGCTGTCGCCCCTCGTCGCGCTGCTGCCGCGCGTCCCGCCGGACCGGCCCTACCTCGTCGTCCCGACCGTCGAGGAGGCGCGCGTGTGCCTCGACTGGAAGGCTCCCGTCGCCATGCTCGACGGCACCCGCCCCGCGAAGGTCGCCGGATACGCGGTCTACCGGCGGGACGCCGGGGACGAGGAGTACGAGGACCGCCCGCTCGGCATCGTGATCGGCGCGACGACGTACGTCGACACGACGGTCGTCCCCGACCGGAAATACGTCTACACGTTGCGCGCGGCCCCGGTCGCGGAGCTGCCGCTCATTCTCGGCCCGGCGTCCGACGAGGTGCCCGTCTCGACGGTGGACGTGTTTCCGCCGGGCGCTCCCGACGGCGTCCTCGCTCTCGCCGAGGCGGGGGGCACGCGCCTCGTGTGGAACCCGAGCCTCGCCGGCGACCTCGCTTCCTACCGCGTCTATCGCCGCGACGGCGGCGTCTGGAAGCGGATCGCCCAGGACCTCAAGGATCCCGTTTACTTCGACGCCAGCGCTTCGGCGGGGGAATACGGCGTGACCGCCGTGGACAAGTCGGGTAACGAGAGCGCGATCGGGACGGCGAAGTGACCGCCGAGAGCCCCGCGCCGACCGGCGTGCTGCCGCGTGCGTTCACGAAGATGAGCGGCGCCGGAAACGACTTCCTGGTGTTCGGGACGCGTGTCGCGAGAAGCCCGGAGGTGGCCGAGGCGATCCGCAGGCTCTGCCGCCGCGGCACGGGAGTGGGCGCGGACGGAGTGCTCTTCGTCTTCCCGGAGCGTCCCGGAGACCCGTTCTCGAGAATCGTGGCCGATTACGTCAACGCGGACGGCTCGGCCGGCCGGTTCTGCGGGAACGGGACGCGGTGCGCGGCCCGCTTCGCGGTCCTGAGGGGCCTGACGGGGCCGTCTCTCGTCGTCACGACGGGCTGGGGCGCCGTGGGCGCGACGGTGCGAGCCGACGGGAAGGTGGAGCTCGCGCTCCCCGAGCCCGTCGCCGTGGGGCGGTCCGTGCCATCGCTCGACGAGGGAGGCAGGACGCTCGAGCGCGACGCATTCGCGATGGCCGTCGGCGTCCCGCACGTCGTCTCGTACGTGAAGGCGGACGTCGACCTCGAGTCGATGGACATTTCGGTGCTCGGGCCCCTCGCCAGGCGCCATCCCGCGATGCGTGAGGGCGCGAACGCGAACTTCGTCAAGGTGCTCTCACCGTCGCGGATCGCCGTGAGGACCTGGGAGCGCGGCGTCGAGGCCGAGACGCTCGCGTGCGGCTCCGGCGCCGTCGCGTCCGCGGTCGTGTCGAGCTTCCTCACGGGCTCGCCACCGCCCGTCTCGGTCGCGACACGCTCGGGCGAGACACTCGAGGTGTCCTTCGTGAAGGACGGCGAAGTCGCCCGCGACGTCACGCTGACGGGCGATGCGCACGTCGTCTTCGAGGGCACGCTGGAAGAGGCGCCTTAGGCCCGGCCCTTGCTAGCGCCTCGACCAGGCTTTCGACCTGCCCCGTTGGCGCCCCGCGGCATCGGGCGGGACGAGCGCACGTATACTCCGGAGTCCCAAAGGGGCGACCGCCGCCCGTTTTTTTCGAAGGAGTCCCCGATGTCTTTCTCCAGAATCCGCCCCCGAACGGCCGTTGCTCTGGCCGCGGCCTTCACGCTCGCCTTCGCGCCGGCCCTCCTCGCGCAGGCCCCGGCCGCCGCCCCGGCTTCCGCAAAGACCGATGCGGCGTCCGGACCGAAGCTCGTCGTTCCCGAGGACAAGAAGGATGTCGGAACGGTTCCCAAGGGCGAGCCCATCAAGCACGTCTTCGTCCTCAAGAACACCGGCAAGTCCGATCTGCACGTCACGGACGTCAAGCCTTCCTGCGGCTGCACGGTGCCGGAGTTCGACAAGGTGATCAAGCCGGGCGGCGAGGGGAAAGTGACCCTGACGGTCGACACGAAGAACTTCTCCGGGCCCATCTCGAAGACAGCCCTCCTCATGACGGACGACCCGTCGACGCCGCAGATGACGCTCTTCCTCTCGGCGAACGTGAAGCCCTTCGTCGAGGCGCTGCCATACGGGTTCTTCCGGATCACGGCGCTTTCGGGCGAGGCGGCGTCGTCCGAGGTCGTGCTCGTGTCGGACGAGCCGGACTTCAAGCCCGCGAAGGTCGACACGCCCAACTCCTTCCTCAAGGCCGCGATCTCTCCCGTGCCCGAGAAGGAACGCATCAAGGACAAGAACCCGAATCAGTGGAAGATCATCCTGACGGCTGCGCCCGACGCGCCGGAGGGAATCCTCGGCGGGACCGTGAAGGTGGCGACCGGCGTCAAGCGCCAGCCCGAGATGGAGATTGCGGTGTCGGGCTTCGTGAAGCCCGCCGTCTCGGTCACGCCGGTCTCGATCAACTTCGGGAACTTCGACCCGAAGGGCGATGCCGTGAAGCGGAACGTCATGATCGTCAACAACAACGCGCAGGCGGCAAACTTCGCCGTCACGAAGGTCGAGACGAACGTGCCCGGCATCTCGGCCGAGATCGTGCCCGTCGACAAGTCGCGCGTGCAGGTCGTGCTCACGGTCGACCAGAAGATCAAGAAGGGCGTCTTCGAGGGCGAGCTCCACATCAAGACGACCGACAAGGCCAAGAGCGACGTGAAGGTGCCCCTGAAGGGCGTCATTCTCTAGGCCGCAGACCGCTGGTTTTTTATTTCCGCGGCGCGCGGGGAGCGGTGGCAGCCTCGGAGACCGGCACGTCGTGGAGCGGCGGGTCCTTCATCCGCGCGGCCTGTTCTGCGAGCAGCTGGAACATGGTGAGCGAGGCGTGCCGCCTCTCGTGCTGGTGGCGCACCGCGGCGGGCGACAGGATCGCCGAGAACGGCGAGTCCGGGTCGTAATGCATCGCGAGGTAGAGATCCGTCGTCCCGTTCACGGGCTCTTCGAGAACGAAGGTGAGGGAAAGCTTCTCGACGCCCTTGTCGAGGAGATCGCCGGCGTCGGACTTCACGAGGTACGAAAGCAGCTGACCCGGAACGGCCGCGAGGACCACCATTTCGACATGCCGGGGACCCTCGAGAGTCGTCGCGTCCAGGACGAGGACGTCGCCCTTTTCGGCGGTCGGCCCTTTCTTGTAGTGCGCCCCGCGCGGCAGCAGGCCCGCGACGCCGGCGAAGAACCATTGCGCGGCGTACTCGGGCGCGACGAGGAGCCGCCACGCGACGCCGCGGGGGGCGTGGATCGACACGCAATTGACGCCCTGGAACGTCGCGAGCGAGACGTCCGAGCGCGAGCGGACGCGCGCCGCCCACGGATCGGTCTGTGCCATGGCGAGGCCCGGCCAGAGACACGCGGCGAGAAAAGTGGCGGAAAACGCTCCCTTCCAGGCTGCCATCGGCGAAGGATACAAGTTCGCGTTACGTCCGGCTTTTCTCGCCTGGGGAACGCATGGCGCCGAGCGAGGCGCCTCCTGTAGGATCCGGGAATCGCTTCTCGGAGGTGACAGGATGAAGGTACTCCTGACCGCAACGGCGGCTCTCTTCGCGGCGTCGACTCTCCTGGGCCAGCAACCTGAATCGACTCCGACACCCATTCCCCAGCCCTTGACGGCCGGCACGGCCGCGGAGGCGGCCCCCGCGCCGACGCCGACGCCGAGCCTCGTCGACAACCTCATCAAGCTCTGGAAGGCGAACCTCTCTGAGGACTTTCTCAAGAAATACATCTCCGGCTCGGACATCGCGAAGGACCTCTCGGCCGAGGACATCGTCAAGTTGCGAAACGCCGGTCTTCCGGAGAGTCTCATCTCGGCCGTCTCCGAGCGCAAGCAGGTCGTCGCCACGCCCACGGCCGCGCCTCAACCCGGGGCCGTCGCCCCCGCTCCGGCCATGTCCATGCGATGGGAAGGGCTCGTGCGGCGTAACAGCGGCGTCGTCCTGCTCAAGAGCCGGTGGGATCCGGGCGTCCTCGAGTTCAAGGACGAGACGCTGCGCTGGACGGACGCCCGCGACGCGTCGAAGAACGTTCTCTTGACGGCCAAGCAGATGACCGAGCAGCAGCTCACCTGTCTCAAGAAGCCCGGCGGCAACGAATGCTTCGAGTGGGTCGTGAAGACGAAGGGCCAGGACTATCGCTTCCGCGACATCGCCTGGGCCCAGGGCGAGAACGCGAAGGTGGCCGAGCTGTTCTCGTATTTCAGGGCCCGCTATCCGAGCCTCGTGTCCTCGCAGGTTCCCGTGGACGAGAAGTAGCGCGGCTATTTGGCCGGCTGGGGCGGCAGGACCTCGAGCCAGTCGAACGCCGCCGAGAGCGTGCGCTCGTCCGTGGCGCCGCTCACCCGGTCCTTCGGAGACTCGGCGTACGCGAAGACGAACTTGAGCTCGTTCATGCCTCTCTTCCAGAGCGCGCGCGGGACGGCGATCGCGTACACACGCGGCTCGCCGCCGAGCGTCAGCGCGTCGGTCTTCTGGTCGTTCACGAAGAGCGTGAGCGTCTGGGGCGGCGCTCCGGGAAAGCCGAAGGGCCAGCACCGGAACCGCACCAGGCGGTCGCCGTCGGCGCGGCTCACGATCGAGACGCGCGCCTCGCGGGCGTGGGCCCAGACGAACGTGTCGCCGAGCTCGGTCTTCTCGAAGCCGTCCCAGCCCGGGCCGAGCGCGCCCGTCGTCGTCTCGGGGTCGAAGTTGAGTGAGCGGGTCTCCTCGGCCTTCTTGCAGGCCCCCGTGAAGATCAACGCGGAAAGGACGAGGGCCGCCGGGAAGGCACGCGCCCCGGCACGTCTCATCGGGCCGGGCCTTCGCGCCGCACCTCGACCCCCGTCGCCACGAAGACGGCCCCCGACTCGGCGGGGCGGGCACGCCCTTCGGCGGCGAGGAAGCCTCCCGCGAGATCCTGGGGGAGCTTGAAGGAGCCGTCGGAGACGACGGGCAGGACGGCGTCCTTCTCCTTCAGCGCGGGCCGGCCGGGAGCTCCCGCGTTCTGACCCTCGACACGCACGGCTTTCGCGGAGTAGCGCTCGGGATCCTTGACGACGGCCGCGACCGAAACCGGCGAAAGGCCACGGAGCGGCTTGCCGTAAAGCTCCGCCGCGGATGCGGGAAATACGGCGAGTGTCGCGGCGAAGAGCGCCGTGAGGGCGGTGGCCGCGAGGAATCCCGTCCCGCGCCTCACAGGTCCAGGCCCTTGGCGCCGCTGAAGGGATACGTCACGCTCGCGGCGGGACACGGGTTTGAAGCGCTCACGGCGCCGCCCGGACGCGTGTACGTCAAGTTGCCATAGATAGTGCCGTCGAAGTACGTCAGGATCGTCCCGCTGAACGTCGCGTTGTCGGACATGGTCCCCGCGAAGGACGTGCTGCCATCCGCGTTCTTCGTGAACGTCGTGTTTTTTCCGGGATCCGTCCCGAAGCCCTGAATGAAAAAGAGCGTGTCCTGGCCGCCGCAGGCGGGAATCACGATCCCGGCGCTGATGAAGTCGAACTCCCCTCGGAAGACGTCGGCGCGCCCTGAGAAGCCGTACCCGGTGGGTTGGCCCGGCGGAGCGTCGTTCAGGATGAGCCCGTACGCCCCGTTGTTCGCCACGGGCACCTTCACGGGAGGGGCGTAGCTGATGGACCCGATCGCGTTGTCGATGATGGAAGCTCCCGTCGCCACGGGTCCGCCGCTCGTCACCGTCACGAGGGCGGTCAGGTTCGTGTCGCTCGCCGACGGGACGTATCCGAAGAAGCTGGCGATGTTGTTGATCTGCGTCTGCGACCACTTCCCGAGCGTGATGTTCTTCGACCCGACCGTCGTCCCGTCCCCCTTGCGGAGAGTCACCGTGACGCCGGTCGTGCCCGTCGCGTTCGCGGACAGGAGGAAGAGGTTCGTGCGATACCCGCTCGGCGGGGTCGTGGCCGGGGAGCCGGAGATGTACGGCACGTATGCGGTCTCACCGAGCGCCACGAGCTGGTCCTGGTTCTGGGAGGGGATCGCGAAGCCGTTCGTCCCGGGCGTTCCGGCCTGATTCTTCGCGTTGACGACGAGCGTCTGCGAGAGCGCCCAGACACCGGCGGGGTCGGGATTCAGGCCGCCCGTCGCCGCGAACGACTGGATCTTGATGCCGCCGGCGCCGGTCGTGCCGAACTTCGAGGAGAGGAGGTCGTCCAGGGCGAGCGTGGAGTTCGCGGGGACGTTCACGACTACCTTCGAGGCGCCGGTGTTGTCCGAGAGCGCGTTGTTCGAGGCGTCGAGCGGCGTCTGCGGAAGGAAATACATGTCGACCTCGACCGCGGCGGGGTTCGGGTTCACGATCCTCAGGGACGTGACGTAGTCATTGCCTCCACCGGACACTTTGGCGGACGTGACGATCCACTGCGTCGAGGCGGGGGTGTCCGCGAGAAGGGTCGCCGGCAGCAGGGAGATGACGACGAAGGCGAGGGAAGGAAGAAGCTTTGGGCGCATCGTGGGTTTTCCTCTTTCTGCGACTTTGGTGCCGGCAGACAGCCGTCAGACGCAAGAATGCGGCCTGAAGTGTAGT
>DATGDV010000207.1:0-2469 GCA_035310685.1 Thermoanaerobaculia bacterium | reverse complement strand
CTCGACTGGCTCGTCGGGGGCGTCGAAATCACCGACAAACCGGTGGCCGTCCTTCAGACATCGCTCCCGTCGACGATCGCGCACGCGTCCCTGCTGGAGACGCTCGGAGTCATGGGCGCCAGGGTGGTCCCCGAGGCGTCCGTCGCGGTCCCGCTCCGCGGGCAAAAGCTGGATGAACGCGGCATCGCGTCCGACCCCGCCCTCTCGGGAGTCCTCCGCGCCGCCCTGGCCGCCCTCTCGGCAGCCGCCTCGAGGTCTCGAGCCCCCTGAAACGGGTCGTATCATCTCCACCATGGCTCCCTCCGCGAAACGCGGGCCGGCCTCTCAGGGCAAACGGAGAGTCCGCTCGTCCCCGAAATCACACGGACCTGCGAAGCCGTTTCTTCGCTTCTACATCCCGGCGGACCTGAGCAAGAAGACGCTTTCGGTCCTCGACAGGCTCGAGAAGGCTCCGGACGCCACCCTGCACCGTGACGCCCTGGCGGACGCCGTCGTGGAGCTGACGAACGGCGGCATGGACTACTACTTCTTGAAGCCGCTGAAGGTTGCCCGGGTCGGCTTCATCGTGCAGCAGACGGCGGACCTCGGGCTGGCAGGCGCGCTGCGGGTGATGGGGTCCGTGATCCGCAACATCATCGGGCGCATGGACGAGCCTCAGTTGCTGTCGGTGTGCGGCTCCATCCGGCAGTTCATGGCTTGAGGCTCCGGGCGCGCCTTACCTTCCGACGAAGGCCCTTTTCTCCGCGAGCCTCCCGTCGCGCAGCGTGTAGAGGCGGTCGGCGGCGACGCCGTCGAAGCGCGCGGCGGGCTCGGTCTTTCCCGGCGGGACGACCTCGATCGTCGCCGCGGTCGCCTCGCCGAGCCCGAAGTGCAGCGGCACCCACGCCCCCGAGGCGTAGGAGGGCCGAAGGATGAACTCCTGAACCTGGCGGGCGCCGCCCGCGGTGACGATGAACTTGGTCCCGAGGACGGTCCGGCGGTCCGCTCCCGCGACCGGCAGGATCTCGAGCGCGTGGCCGCGCGAAGCCGTCGCGTTCTTCATGAGGTGGATGCCACCCACGACCGCCGCGGTCGCGACGTCGAGCCGCCCGTCTCCGTCCACGTCGCCGACCGCGAGCCCGCGGCCCGAAACGCGCAGAGCCGCGAAGTCCCCCGACGACGCCGTCACGTCCTCGAGCCGCCCTGCGCCCGCATTGCGGTAGAGGACGGGCGGCTGCTTGTAGTGGCGGTCGCCCCGCACGTAGGGACCGAGGTTCGGGTTTCTCCCGACGAGTTTCGCGATCGTCATGATGAGCTTCGGGATGAGGTGGCCCGAGATCATGACGAGGTCGGGCCTCCCGTCGTCGTCGAGATCCACGATGTCGGTTCCCCACTGCACGTAGGGAAGCGACGCGCGCTCGATGCCGGACGCTTCGGTCGCGTCGTCGAAGAGCGCGCCCTCGAGGTTCCGGTAGAGCGTCTTGGGCTCGCCCGCGAAGTTCGTGACGAGGATGTCCGGCCGCCCCTCGCCGTCGAGGTCGCCGATCGCAATGCCCATCCCGGCGCGGGCCTCCTTCTGGTCGCGCTTGCCGGCCCCGGTCTCGACCGTCACGTCGTCGAACGTGCCGTCGCCCTTGTTGCGGTAGAGGACGTTCGTCACGCGGTCGTTCGCGACGTAGAGGTCGGGAATGCCGTCGCCGTCGTAGTCGAAGAAGACCGCCGAAAGGCCGCGACCGTCCGTGTTGAGGACGCCCGCTTCCTTCGCGCCTTCGACGAAGCGCCCGTCCGCGCCCTGAACGTTCAACTTCGCCTCCTGGCCGGAATAGTCCTCCGGCACGCGGACCTCGAACTGCCCGAACGAGTTCTCCTTCGCGTAGTCCGTGTCGAGATATCCGACGACGTAGAGATCGACGCGCCCGTCCCCGTTCACGTCGCCTGCCGCGAGGCCCACGGCGTAGCCCGGCGCGGCGAGGCCGCGGGCCGCGCCCTCCTCGCGAAACGTCCCGTCCCCGAGGTTCTTCCAGAGCGACGTCTTTCCCGCGCCCGTGACGATGAGATCGAGGCGCCCCGAGCCGTCGACGTCCACCCAGGACGCGCCCATCGTCCAGCCGCACGATCGAATCCCCGAGCGCGCCGTGACGTCCTCGAACGTGCCGTCGCCGCGGTTGCGGTACAGGACGCCGCACGGTCCCGCCTCCGGCCGCTTGCCGTTCGCGGCGGAGCCCGTGAAGAAGAGGTCGAGGAATCCGTCTCCGTCGAAGTCCCCCATCGCCACGCCCCCGCCCATCGTCGCGAGATTCCGCCCGCGGCGAAGGTCCGTGTCGAACTTGAACTTCAGCCCGGCGCGCTTCGTCACGTCGGTGAAGCGGATGGGCGGAATCGAAAAGGAGGAAGAGGGAGATTCTACGAATGGGTAAGAGGGCATGGGGAAGACGAGCAGCGCGACGAGCGAGGCCGCGGCGACCGCCCGTGCCGCTTTCTTCTTCTCAT
>DATGDV010000206.1:0-4278 GCA_035310685.1 Thermoanaerobaculia bacterium | reverse complement strand
CCGCCTGGGCGAGCTGCTGCGACGCGAGCCGAAGAAGATGCGCTCGAGGATGCTCGCCTGGAGCCGGGGCACGAACGTCTGGAAGAGGCGCGCCGCGATCCTGTGCCAGCTCGGATTCAAGGAAGAAACCGGCGTGCCGTTCCTCTACGCCTGCATCGAGCCGTCGCTCGAACCGAACCTGGAGCGCGGGGCGCTCGAGGGCCTTTCGGCGACGGATCGCTTCTTTCTCCGCAAGGGGATCGGCTGGGCTCTGCGGCAATACGCCTGGACCGACCCGAAGGAGATCGCCCGCTACGTGCGGAGCCGGAACGACGCCTTGAGCGGCCTCAGCCGCCGCGAGGCGCTGAAGAACGTCTCGAACGGATCTGGCGCGGTTCTTGCCATCCCTCCGGGGCGGAGGTGAGTCTGTGAAAAACGTACTGTGTAAGGTCTCGGCCGTGCTTGTCGTGCTCCTGATGGCGACCTCGGTTTATGCCGAAAAGCGCCCTCACGAGGGCAAGATCACGCGTATCGACCAGGGATCGATGGTGATGACGGTCCAGGGCGAAAAGGGAGATTCGTGGGACCTCTTCTGGACGGAGACGACGAAGCTGAAGCACGACCTGACTTTCTCCGAGCTCCAGCCTGGCGATTCCGTGCACTTCGACTTCGTCGAGAAGGACGGCAAGAAATTCGTCACGGAGCTGCGCCGCACGCACAAAGCGAAGGACTGACGGGGATCCTCTGACGCGTCAGGGCGCGAGCGCCATGACGGCGAACGTCGCGCCTTCGCGATCGCTCAGGAAGGCATAACGCCCTACCTTTTCGATGTCGTCGGGCCCGATGGAGACGTGCGCTCCGAGCTCTCGAGCCTTCGCGACGGCGGCGTCGCAGTTGGCAACGCGGAAATAGACGTCCCATACCGGCCCGGCGGCCTCTCGCTCCTTCTCGATCTTCATGATCCCGCCGGCCGGCCGGGGGCCCTTCCAGAGCTCGGTATAGGCGCGCACGCCCGTCTCCTGCCTCTTCAGCGCCCACCCGAAGAGGCTCGCGTAGAAATGTCCCGCCGCGCTCGTGTCGGTCGTCGCGAGCTCGGTCCAGCACAAAGAGCCGACCTCGCCGACGATCTGAGCGCCCGGGTGGGCCCGCGCCTCCCACAGGCACAACGTCGCGCCTTGCGGGTCCTTCACGATGGCCATGCGTCCGTTCTTCCCGACGTCGAAAGGGGCTCCGAAGACCGTTCCCCCGAGGGCCTTCACGCGCGTGGCGCTCTCGTCGGCGCTCGCGACGGCGGCGTAGGAGTTCCAGCGAACGACGGCGCCCGACAGGCGCTGCGAGCGCTCGAGAGCGTAGAGAGCGGCGACATCCCTGCCGGCGAGCCGCGCGACCGTGTACGTCGTTCCCGATGCCGCGGCCTGGTCGTCGAACGTCCACCCGAACAGTCCGCCGTACAGGGCCTTCGCGGAGTCGGCGTCGGTCGTCGCGAGCTCCGGCCAGCAGAAAGTGCCGGGCTCGTGCCGGACGATCTCCCGCATCGGTCACCCCCGCGAGGCTGTCGCATCATAAGGGCGCCGGGCGGCGCGGAGAAAGTCAGGCGCCGGACGTGTCCCGAAGCTCGCGGAAGAAGGCTTTCACGAGCGCAGAGGCGACGTGCGCGCGATAGGCCGCCGTCGAGCGGATGTCGTCGATCGGGGCGATGTCTTTCCGCGTCGCGGCGTCGAGCTCGTCGTCCGAGACGGACGCGAGGCTCGGGGCGAGAACGAGCGCGCGAACCGTGGGCAGGGAAGCCGTGACGGGCGCGACCGACGCCATCCCGAAGCCCGCACGAACGCCGTGGCCCCGCTCGAGCTCGGCGACCGCCGCCAGAGCGACTTTCGAGATCGCCTGCGCCGCGCGCGTGCCCACCTTCCGCCACGCCTGATGGGCGCCGGTGCGCGGAAGGACGAACTCCACGCGGACGATCACCTCGTCCTCGGCGCGCCGCGTGGCGCGATAAGCGGTGAAGAACTGGGTCAACGGCACGCGCCGCTCGCCATGAACGCTGGCGAGAACGACGTCGGAGTCGAGGGCCATGAGGGCCGCCGCCCCGTCGGCGGCGGGAGAAGCGGTCGCGAGGTTGCCGCCCAGCGTGCCGCGCGCCTGGATCTGGATGGCGCCGACTTCGCGTGCCATGGCCGTCAGGACCGGCGCGCGCCTGAGAAGCACGGGATGGCTCCGAATCTCGAGGAACGTGGCGGCGGCGCCGATCGCCGCACGCTCCTTCGCGACGCGAATGCCGCGCAGCTCGGGCAGCCGCGAGACGTCGAGGACCAGGGGGAGGTCGTCCGGGTTCTCCGGCGGCGCGAGGCCGCGCTCCACGATCCAGTCCGTTCCTCCCGCGAGGAGTACGGTTTTCTCCCGGCGTCCCGCGCGCGCCGAGAGCGTTCGGCAGAGCTCGACGAGCGTCGCGGGGCGTTCGAACGGGTAGAGCGCGAGCTCAGCCGGGTTCACGCGAGGCCCGCTCCTTCGCGGCGTGCCGGATCGAATCGACGATGCGCTGGTAGCCGGTGCAGCGGCAGACGTTCCCCGCGATGCTCTCGCGGATCTCGCCCTCGCCGGGCTGCGGGTTCGCGGTGAGGAGCGCGTGGGCAGCCAGGAGGAAGCCGGGCGTGCAGATGCCGCACTGCGCGCCGCCCTCCTTGACGAACGCATCCTGCAGGTCGGAAAGACCGTCCTTCGTCCCGAGCCCCTCGACCGTCAGCACCGTGCGCCCGTCGATCTGGCCCGCGACGACGAGACAGGCGTTTACCGGGACGCCGTCGAGCAGCACCGTGCACGATCCGCATTCGCCTTCGCCACAGCCCTCTTTCGTCCCCGTCAGGCCGAGAGGGCCGCGCAGGAGGTCGAGAAGGCGCGCGAGGGGAGGCGCGTCGAGCGCGCGCTTCTTTCCGTTGAGGACGAACGCGATCCTCACGTTCGGGTCCGCCGCGCCGCGAAGAGGTCTTCCGGCAGGAGCGGAAGGTCGTCGCGGACGATGCCCGTCGCGTGCTCGATCGCCGCAGCGATCGCGGGCGCTCCGCCGTCCATGGGCAGCTCGCCGATTCCCTTGGCGCCTCCGCCGGGACCTTTCGAATAGGGATCCTCCACGAGGATCGTCGTGAAACGCGGCGCGTCGAGACTCGTCGGAACGATGTAGTTCGCCATCCGCGCGTTCAGGATCCTGCCGTCCTTGACGACGAGCCGCTCGTTCAGCGCCCAGCCGATCGCCTGGAGGGTCCCGCCCTCGATCTGCCCCTTGCACAGGAGCGGGTGGATGGCCTTGCCCACGTCCTGTGCGGCCCAGAAGCCGAGCACGGTCGTCTCGAACGTGTCGAGGTCCACCTCGACTTCGGCGATGTCGCAACCCCAGGCGAAGATGGGATACGCGTCTCCGCGGTACGTCTCGTCATCCCAGGCCAGGTCCTTGGGCGTCTCGTACGTCTTCTCGGAGACGACCGGTTCCTTGCCCGCCAGGAGTCGGAGCGCCGCGTCGTCGAACGAGCCGCCGCGCTTCTGGCGTTCGTGCTCGATGCGCGCGAAGAGCTCGCGAGCGGCACGTTCGACGATCGAGCCGACGATCATCACGGTGCGCGAGGCGACGGTGGGGCCGGAATCGGGGACGACGGCCGTGGATGGCGTGGCGAACTCGACACGGTCCATCGAGACCCAGAGCGCCTCGGCCGCAATCTGCCGGAACACGGTCTCGGTGCCCTGGCCGATGTCCGTCGACGCCGTGCGGATCCTGAAGAGCGGCTTCTTGCCCGACGGATCCCGGAGCATGTCCATCGCCACGCGGCCCTTCAGCCTGCGTTCCCCGGAGCCGGTGAAACCCGCCCCGTGCAGGAAGACGCTCGCGCCGATGCCGCGCGCCTTGCGGGGAGCCGAGCCGCCTGGCGCAGGTCGGCGAAGCAGCGCGGAAACGGGCCGGGGGGGTGCGGCGGCGCCGAGGGCCGCGCGTTTCTTCTCCCATCCACTCGCTTTTCTCGCCTCTTCGACGCAGCGTTGCACGCCGACGGATTCCTTCAGGAACTGGCCCGTCGGAGTCGTGTCGCCGACGCGGAGAAGGTTCTTCTCGCGCAGCTCGAGCGGGTCGGCGGACAACTCCCGCGCGATCCGATCCATGTGCCGCTCGATGGCCCAGATCGTCTGCGGTGCTCCGAAGCCCCGGAAGGCTCCGTTCGGGGGCGTGTTCGTGGCGACCGCGACCGCCTCGATCGCGACATGCTCCCAGCGGTAAGCGCCGGCCGCGTGCAGGGCGGCGCGCGAAAGGACGACCGGAGT
>DATGDV010000205.1:0-9313 GCA_035310685.1 Thermoanaerobaculia bacterium | reverse complement strand
CCGCGACGACGCCGACCTGCGCGTCGCGGCGCGAGGCCCGGAGGTAGCGCCGCGCGAGGAAGAGGGCCGTCAATCCTTCTTCGGCCGCATCAGCGGGAAGAGGATGACGTCGCGGATCGAGGGCGAGCCCGTGAAGAGCATCGCGAGGCGGTCGATGCCGAGGCCTTCGCCTGCCGTGGGAGGCATCCCGTACGAGAGCGCCTCGACGTAGTCCTCGTCGTAGAGCATCGCCTCCTCGTCCCCCTTTCCGCGCTCTGCCACCTGCGCGCGGAACTTCTCCGCCTGCTCGTCGGGGTCGTTCAGCTCGCTGAACCCGTTGGCCACCTCCATCCTCCCGATGAACAGCTCGAAGCGGTCTGCGGTATCCGGGTCGTCCGGCTTCGTTTTCGAGAGCGGCGAGATCTCGGCGGGATAGTCGACGATGTACGTCGGCTGCAGGAGCCGTCGCTCCGCGACGGCAGAGAATATTTCTGCCAGGAGCTTCCCCTTGGATTCGCCGAACCTCTCGACGTTCTCCACCCCATATCGTTCCGCTGTTTTTCTTAGAAGGTGAATATCGCGGAGGTGGGCGGCCGTCAGTCGGGCGCCAGGCGCCGCATCCTGCCCGGGACCATTCGAAGAAATCCCGCGGTCTTCCTTCGAAGGACTTTCTGCTCTTCCGTCTTGCTTATTCGCAGAAATCTTCTCTTGCTCTTTCTTCCTCTCTTCCTCCGCCGCCGGGATGTTCTCGAGGATCGCGTCGACCATCGAGATCCGCCTGAACGGCGTTTTCAGCGAGACCGTCTCGTCGCCCCACTCGAGCTCGGTCGTCCCGAGGATTTCCCGCGCCGCGCTCGTGAGGAGCTCCTCCGTCAGCGCCATCTGGTCGCGCGCGTCGGCGTACGCCGTGTAGAACTCGAGCATCGTGAACTCGGGATTGTGGTGCGTCGAGATGCCCTCGTTGCGGAAGTTGCGGTTGATCTCGTAGACCTTCGGAAAGCCGCCCACGACGAGACGCTTGAGGTACAGCTCCGGGGCGATGCGCAGGAACAGGTGGAGGTCGAGCGCGTGGTGATGCGTCACGAACGGGCGCGCGGCCGCTCCGCCCGCGAGCGTCTGCATCATCGGCGTCTCCACCTCGACGTAGCCGCGCGCGTCGAAGAAGCGGCGGATGAACGCCACGATCTGTGCCCGGATCTCGAACGTCCTGCGCGTCTCCGGCGAGACGGCGAGGTCGACGTAGCGCTGCCGGTACTTGCGCTCGACGTCCGTCAGGCCGTGCCACTTCTCCGGCAGCGGCCTCAGGGACTTCGAGAGGAAATCGAGGGAGGCCGCCCGCACCGAGAGCTCCCCCGTGCGCGTCCGGAAGACGGTTCCGGCGATTCCCACGTGGTCGCCGAGGTCGAGCTGCTCGAGAAGATCCCAGTCGCCGGAGCGAAGGGCATCCTTCCTCATGTACGCCTGCACGCGGCGGACACCGTCCGAGAGGTCGAGAAAGACCGCCTTCCCCATCTTTCGGATCGCGAGAATGCGGCCCGGCACGCGCACGAACCGCTCGGCTTCGGGCGTGGCGTCGAGGGCGGCGGCGTCCCGCGACGACCACTTCGCGACGACGTCCGACACGAGGTGCGTGGGATCCCAGCGATTCGGGTACGGCGCGCGCCCGAGGGCTGCGATGCGCGAGCGCGCGGCGCGCCGGTTCGCGATCTGCTCGGGGAGCTCCAGCTCCCGGGGAGGTTCCGGCGGGACGGCGTGCTTCGGAGTTTCGGCCATCGCGCCGATTAAACCATCGACGCGCCCGGCGGGACCGCCGTCCGCACCGTCGCCGTCACGCGCCGCCGAGGGCGTCGTAGAGCAGCCAGAGCCCCGCGAAAGCCCGGAGATGCCGGAAGCGCGAGCGCGTCAGGTGGTTCCAGGATTCGACGCCTTCCGACTCGGCCGCGGCGAGGGCCTGGCGAAAGAGGCCGTCGACCTCCCTCGCGCGCGTGAGGCACCTGGCCGTGGGCTGGAGCGTGGTTTCGGACGCAGACGACTCCCCCACTTCGCCGACGAGGTCGCGCAGCCTCTGCGCCTCCTCGTCCATCTTCTGCCGGAGGACGGCCGCGTTGAAGAAGAGACGGTCCCGCTCGGCGCCGGGTTCGCCGTCCTTTCCCTTCCGCAGGATCCGGAGAGCCGCCCGAACCTCCCACGTTTCGAGCCGGGTTCCCTGCGCGGCCACGCCGGCCGGCGGGCCGGACTGCACGAGATCGACGCTCGCGAGGAGCCGGCGGGCCGTCTCGGACGTGACGCGGTCCGTCTCGGCGCGCCAGGCGATCTCGGAACCCGTGTCCCGGCGGATCGGCAGGGGCGTCGCGCCTTTCGACACGGCCTCCTTCTTCCTGCGGCCGCCCGTCCCGGCCGTCGAGTCCGACCCCACGTCGAACTCCTCCGCGGCCGCGGGATCGAGGTGGGCGAGAAGCCTGTGAAGAGATTCCTTCAGCCGTTTGACGTCGCGCGGACGCACCCCGCGCCGGCGGCTCGCCTTTTCGAACTCCTCCTTGTCCTTGCGGAAGCTCTCCAGGTGCTCGCGGAACTCGGGGCTCATGAAGCGTGCGTCGTGCTCGAGGTCCTTTTCCTTTTCGAGGACCTCGCGGGAAGCCGACAGGATGCGCTTCTCCTCTTCCTTGTAGAGGAGCTGGAACTTCTTCTTCACCGCGACGTTCGACGACAGGACCGCCTGCATGACCTCGGAGTCGTAGAACGCCTTGCCCATCCGGTGCTTCAACGTGCGGATGTTCTCGAGCGTCTTGCGCTTGGAGAGGTCCTCGAACCGTTCGCAGGCCTCGAGGTCGCGGCGCAGGATGTCGAGGAGGGAGACGACGGACTTCACTTCGGCGGCGTCAGCCCGCGGCCGCACCATGAGAGACAGGAGCGCCTCGCTCAGCTTCTGCAGCTCGGAGGCGGACTTGAGCTCCACCTCGCCCCCTTTCCCCGCCGCGGTGCCGAGGCGCGTCAGGAGAAAGTCCACCTTGTCCATCTCGTCGGACGTGAGGGTGGGCGTGTAGTAATAGAACTTCAGGATCGACAGAAGCAGCTCCTCGTCCCCGGCCTTCACGCGCTCGAAGAACTGGCGCATCGTGCTCGGGGAGATCTGGCGATCGTCCTCGACGAGCGTCGCGTGCAGCGTGTCGAGCTGCCCGTCGAGGCGCTCCATCGCCTCTCGCGTGTCGGCGGCGGGCTCGATCCCTTTCGTCTCCTTGATGCGCTTGATCTGCTGGTACAGGGGGGCGAAGGAGACCGACGGCCCCGTCGCCCCGCGAAGGCTCGTGCGGTGAACGCCCTGGAGGAACTGGTGAAACGTCCACAGAGTCTTGAACTTGGCGGAAAGGCGGGCGTACGCCCGGGCGACGCTTTCCGGATCTCGGTCTGTCTCGCTCACGTTGGCCACCGATCATACAAAAGGGGCGCTGGGAGGGCTTTTCGCGATGATAGTCTCCCGCTCCGTGATCGACCGCATCCTGCTTTCCGAGGAGACGATCTCGAAGCGCCTCGACGTCCTCGCGAAAGAGATCGACGCCGCCTACGCGGGGAAGGATCTCCTCGCCGTCGGCATCCTGAAGGGGTCGGTGTTCTTTCTGACGGACCTTCTGAAACGCCTCAAGGTGCCGGTCTCGGTCGACTTTCTCCAGGTGCGTTCCTATGCGGGAACGAGCTCCTCGGGAAACATCAACATCGTCCACGACCTTTCGATGGACGTCCTGGACCGGAACGTCCTTCTCTTCGAGGACGTGATCGACACGGGGCTCACGCTCCGCAAGATCCTCGACCTCCTCGCGTCGCGCAGGCCGCGCTCGCTCGGCGTCGCCGCCCTCCTCAAGAAGAAGCTGCCCGAGAACCGCGACATCCGCACGGACTTCCTCGGGTTCGAGATCGGCCCCGAGTTCGTCGTGGGCTACGGCCTCGACCTCGACGAGAAGTACCGGAATCTGCCCCACGTGGCGGTCTGGGATCCGACGCGATGAGCCTGAAGACCATCTCCGTCGACAACGCCCCGAAGGCCATCGGCCCCTATGCTCAGGGCATCGTCGCCGGAGGGTTCCTCTTCACCGCCGGCCAGGTGGGACTCGACCCGGGCACCGGAAAGCTCGTCGAGGGCGACGTCGCGTCCCAGACGCGGCGCGTCTTCGACAACCTCGAGGCCGTCCTCGCCGGCGCCGGCGCGACGCTTTCCGACGTCGTCCGAGCGGGGGTGTACCTGGTCGACATGGGCGATTTCGCGAAGATGAACGAGGTCTTCGCCGCCCGCTTCGGGGCCCACCGCCCGGCGCGGTCGACCGTCGCGGTCGCGGCTCTCCCCGCGGGAGCCCGGGTGGAGATCGACCTCGTCGTCCGCGTAGGATAGGGGCCTCGCCCGGGACGGCCGGGCGAGAAGGAGCCCCTTCATGCGCCTGACCAGTTGCCTCCCGGCCTTCGCCTTTCTTCTTTTCCTCCCGGCCCGCGCCGACGGGCCCGCGGCGGCCGCCCAGCCGAGAGATTCCGCGAAGAAAGCCCCGGCTGCGGAGACGCCCCGGCCCGCGGAGCCCGCCGGATCCTCGCTGACCGTCGCGCGCGATCCCGAGACAGGCGCCTTGCGTCCCCTGACCCCCGACGAGGCCCGCCAGCTCCTCGGTCGCCGCCGTCTTGCGGCGGTGGAGCCCCAGGTCGTCTTCCTGCCGGATGGAACGAAGATGATGCGGCTCGGACCCGATCAGGCCAGCCTTTCCGTGGTCCGGAGAAATCCGGACGGGACCCTCACGAGCGCGTGCGTCCACGGTCCCGACGAAGCGCGCGCCTTCCTCGAGGCCGCGCCGGCACCCGCTCGGGCTCCGGTCACCCGGGAGAAGTAGGGTTCCATGGCGCGCCGCTCCCTTCTGCCGCTCGTCCTCCTCGCTTCGCTCGCCGCCAGGCCCCTCTCGGCGGCGGCGAACATCGTCATCGTCAATACCGATCCGGCGGGAACCGGACTCAGCGACCCCACGCCGGTCGCGCCCGTCGGCGGAAACGCCGGCACGACTCTCGGCGACCAGCGGCTCAAAGTGTTCCAGCAGGCCGCTGCGATCTGGGGCGGGCTCATCAACAGCAACGTCACGATCCGGGTGAGCGCGAGCTTTGCTCCTCTCCAGTGCAGCGCGACCACCGGTGTCCTGGGCTCGACCTACGCGAACACGGTCTATTCCGATTTCAAGGGAACCCCCATGGCGGGAACGTGGTACGCGAAGGCGCTCGCGGCCAAGTTCGCGGGCGCGGACCAGGACCCGAACACGTTCGACATGACGGCGCAATTCAACAGCTCGCTCGGCCAGACGGGTTGCCTGACGGGGACCTCTTTCTACCTCGGCTTCGACAACCAGCACGGGAACAACATCAACTTCCTCACGGTTGCCCTGCACGAGTTCGCCCACGGCCTCGGGTTCTTCTCGGGCGTGGATTCGACAGGAGCGTTCCTCGGCGCCACGTCATCGCAGCCGACGCCCCTGCCGACCATCTTCGACCGCTTCATCTACGACGACACGCTCGGACAGACGTGGGACAAGCTCACGAGTGCGCAGCGCGCGACTTCCGTGGTGAACACGGGCAACCTCACGTGGTCCGGCTCGGCGGCGAACGCCTTCGCAGCCGGGTATCTGGGCAAGAGGCGGCGGCTTCTCGTGACCGCTCCGACGCCGGCGGCGGGCGCCTACTCCGTCGGCACGGCCTCCTTCGGACCCGCGCTCTCGAATCCGGGCATCACGGGACAGATCGTCGCCGCCACGGACGCTTCGGATCTCGTCGGGCCGTCGACGACGGATGGCTGCAGCGCTTTCACGAACGCGTCTGAGATCGCCGGCAAGATCGCCCTCGTCGACCGCGGCGGCGGCGTCGCGCCCAACACCTGCCCGTTCGTTCTCAAGGTCAAGAACGCCCAGAACGCGGGCGCGATCGGTGTCGTCATCGCGGACAACACCGTCGAGGGCATTTTCGGAATGTCCGGCACGGACGCCACGATCACGATCCCGTCCGTCCTGGTCAGCATGAGCGACGGCGCGAAACTCCGCGCGAACCTCCCCGCATCGGCGAACCTGGGCCTCGACGCGACGCTCCTGGCCGGCGCGGACGCGGCGGGCCGGTTGCAGCTCTACGCTCCGAACCCCTGGGAAAGCGGCTCTTCGATATCCCACTGGGACGCCACCGCGTCTCCGAACCTCCTCATGGAGCCGAACATCAACTCCGACCTGCCGATCGGGGTCGACGCCACGCTCCCCGTGTTCAACGACATCGGGTGGCTCGCCGGCACGAGCGGCCCGACGACGACTTACCTCCTGCCTTCGAGCGCCCACGCCCCGGGAATCGGAGCTTTCTACACGACGGACCTGACGATCGCGAACCGCGGGACGACCGACGCGAACATCACGCTCCAGTTCCTGGGCCACGACCAGGACGGCACGGCTGGCCCGAAGCAGAATCGCGCGCTCGCGGCGAACAAGGCCGTGACCTATGCCGACATCCTCGCCTCGCTTTTCGGTGTCAGCGCCAGCGACTACGGCGCGATCCTCATCACCGCCGACTCGGCCTCCCTCAAGATCGTCAGCCAGACTTCGACACCGGCCTCGAACGGCGTCGGGACCTTCGGCCAGTCCGTCCCGGCTCAGGGCGCGAACGACTTCGTCACGCCGGGCACGCCGAAGTCGCTGGTCGGCCTTCGCGAAGACACGGCGTTCCGCACGAACCTCGTCCTCGCGAACGCGACGACCTCGAGCGTCACCGTGAACCTCACGCTCCTCGCCGGCGACGGCTCGACGATCGGCACGACGGCCCGCACGCTGTCCCCTCTCGGGATGACGCAGGTCGGCCACGTCGTCACGGCGCTCGGCGCGCCCTTCGGCACGACGAACGCGGTGCTCGTCGTCTCGACCACGACGACCGGCGCGCAGGTCGGGACCTACGCCGCGGTCATCGACAACGGGACGAGCGACCCCAGGACGATCCTCCCGTAAGGAAGCTCGAAGAAAGGATCGCGACACGCGCATGGCGATGACCGTCGGCATCATGGGGTTCGGAAGGATCGGACGGAACGTCTTCCGGATCCTCTACAAGCGAGACGATCTCCGCATCGTCGCCGTGAGCGACCTGGGCGACGCGGCCTCCGTCGAATATCTGCTGAAGTTCGACACCCTCTTCGGCCGGTTTCCGGACGAGATCAGCGCCAAGGACGGCCATCTCTACGTGTACGGGCGCCAGATCGCGCTCCTCACGGGCCAGGAAAAAGGCGCCACCCCGCCCTGGAAGGACCTGGGCGTCGACACCGTCGTCGAAGCGACGGCGCGCAAGCTGACCCGGGCGGAGCTCGAGAGGCACCTCGAGGCGGGCGCCAGGCGCGTCATCCTCTGCGAGCCGCCGGTGGATTCCGTCGACCTCACGGTCGTGAACGGAATCAACGACCACCTCGTGAGGAGAGAGCACCGCGTCCTCTCGAGCGCATCCTCGACCGTTCACTGCGTGGCGCCCGTCGCGAAGATCCTGCTCGACGCCTTCGGCATCCAGAAGCTGTTGTTCACGACGATCCATTCCTACACGAACCAGCACCGGCTCGCGGACGTGCCGGCGGAGGACATGCGGCGCGGGCGGGCTGCGGCCGAGAACATCATTCCGCAGGAGTCGCGATCCCCCGGGATGCTGCAGGAGCTGATCCCCTCCCTCGCGGGAAAGGTCGTCGGCGCCGCCATGAATGTGCCCGTGCCGAACGGCTCGGCGGTCGATCTCGTGTGCTGGCACGAGAAGAACGTGACGGTCACCGCGATCAACGAAGTGGTCCGGACGGCCATCGCGTCGAAGTGGAAGGGAATCATGGCGTACGAGACCGAGCCCATCGTCTCGAGCGACATCGCCCAGAGCCGCTTTTCCTCCACGTTCGATTCGCGGGCGACGATGATCCTCGGCGAGAACGTCTCCAAGACGCTCTCGTGGTACGACGCGGGCTGGGGCTACGCGCACCGCACCGTGGAGCTCCTCGAGCGCTTCCTGGCCCTGGACCGGGGGACCTCCTCATGAGCCGAATCGCGATCAACGGCTTCGGCCGCATCGGCCGCACGGTCTACCGCATCGTGAGCGACCGGAAGGACATCGAGGTCGTGGCCATCAACGACCTCTTCGACAACGACCAGCTCGCCTACCTTCTGAAGTACGACACGGTCATGGGCGTCTTCGAGAAGGACGTGCGGGTCGACGGCGACGCGATGACGGTGAACGGCAGCCGCGTCCTCATGACCGAGGAGAAGGACCCCGCGAAGCTCCCCTGGGGAAAGCTGGGCGTGGACGTCGTCGTGGAGGCCACCGGGAAGCTCGTCACGCGCGAAAAGCTGCAGAAGCACCTGGACGCGGGGGCCAGGAGGGTCATCCTGACGGTGCCGCCGAAGGACGAGATCGACGCGATGGTCGTCGTGGGCGTGAACGACGACACCCTGCGCAAGGAGCACCGCATCGTCTCGAACGCCTCCTGCACGACGAACTGCCTCGCGCCGATCGCGAAGATCCTGGACGAGGCCTTCGGCATCCAGGACGGATTCATGACGACGGTTCATGCCTACACGAACGACCAGCGCCTCGCGGACGTGGCCCACAAGGACCTTCGCCGCGCGCGCGCCGCCGCGGAGAACATCATCCCGACGACGACGGGCGCCGCCCGCGCCGTCGGAAAGGTCCTGCCGAGGCTGAAGGGAAAGCTGGACGGCACCGCGATCCGGGTGCCCGTGCCCGACGGCTCGATCGTCGACCTCTCGGCCAGGCTTCTGAAAAAGCCGTCGGTCCTGAACGTGAACGCCGCGGTCAAGGCGGCCTCCGAGGGGCCGATGAAGAGGATCGTGGAGTACAGCGAGGTGCCGCTCGTCTCCTCCGACATCATCGGCAACCCGCATTCGTCGATCTTCGACGCACTCTCAACCCGGACCGACGGCGACGGATGGCTCAAGGTCGTGGCCTGGTACGACAACGAGTGGGGCTACTCGAACCGCGTCGTGGACCTCATCGACCGGCTCGTCGCGCTGGACTGACGGCCGACGAGCCCTAGTGCCCCTTCGCGATCTCCGAAAAGGCCCGCAGGGCGCGCTCGACGTCGGTGTCGTCGACGTCGGCATGCGTGACCATGCGGATGGAATTCGCAGCCGCCGCGCTCGCGAGAATCCCCAGCGCGCGAAGCTTCGCCACCACATCCTGGGCCGGCCCCCATTCTCCTTCCAAGAAGAAAAAGACGATGTTCGTCTCGACATCCGAGACGTTCACTCGAATGCCGGGAATCCCGGCCAGCCCTTCCGCGAGCTTTTTCGCACGGGCGTGGTCTTCG
>DATGDV010000204.1:0-2156 GCA_035310685.1 Thermoanaerobaculia bacterium | reverse complement strand
CGAAGGGGGAATTTCAGGGTGGCGCTTCCCGGCGTGCCGACGCAACTTGCTACGTTCCGGCGGCAGGCAAACCCTCTTTATCATTCAAAGAGAATCTCTCGTCGGACATTTCGCCTCACGCCGTAGTCCGCGTCTTGGAGCGGGTCCTTGATCTGAAAGCAGATCTCTCTTCCTTCCATTCGATTTGCGCCGGCGACCCGCGCTTCGCGTGGGTCGCGCGTCGCGGGGCGGGGCGGATCCTGCGCGCGCCGACGTTGTTCGAGGACGCCGTGAAGGTCCTCGCGACGACGAACTGCACCTGGGGCCTGACGAAGATGATGGTGGCGAACCTGATCGAGCGCTTCGATCGCGGCGGGGCATTCCCGGACGCGCCCTTCGTCGCGGGCCTGTCCACGCGAGTCCTTGAAGCCGCGAAGTGGGGTTACCGGGCGCCCTACCTCGCCGCGTTCGCGCGGCGCGTGGCTTCCGGGAAGCTGGAACTGGCGCGCTGGGAGGATCCCGCGCGTCCCGACGAGGACGTCGAGAAGGAAATCCGCGCCGAGAAGGGCTTCGGTCCTTACGCCGCGGACACCCTCGGGCGGCTCCTCGGCCGGCATCGCAAGCTGGGCCTCGACGCCTGGTCGCGCAAGAAGGTCGCCACCCTGAGGTTCCGGGGACGCGCCGTGAAGGACGCGCGCGTGGTGCGCCTGTACGCGCCCTTCGGCCCTCACGCGGGCCTCGCGTTCTGGCTCGACATGACGCGGGACTGGCACGAGACGAAGGAGAGCGTGTGGCCCTGACCGCCTCTTCTGCGAAGATTCGGCCAGGAGACTTTCTGAGGTGAAGCGGGTGATCCTCGTCGGCGCGACCGACGGCCTCGGGAAGGCCCTCGCCGAGGTGTACGCCGCGCGTGGGTTCTGGGTGACGATCCTCGGGCGCTCGAAGGAGAAGCTCGACGCGCTCGTCGCCGATCTCGGGCGGCGCTTCCCGGTCGCCGTCGTCCACGGCGTCGTCTGCGACGTCACGGACGCGGCGCGGCTCGAGCCCGCATTCCAGGAGGCTCTCGCCGTCACCGGGCACTGCGACCTCTTCCTCTACAACGCCGGAGTCCTTCACGCCGGCGACGGCGTCACGAGCGTGCCCGCGCTCGACGCCGAGACGATGGAGGTCAACGCGGTCGCGGCCGTGAGGCTGCTCGGCCTGGCGGCGAACTGGTTCCGGGTCGCCGGCCGCGGGCAGATCGCGGGGATCTCGTCCATCGCGGCCGACCGGGGCCGGAAGGGAAATCCCGCGTACAACGCTTCCAAGGCCGCTCTCTCGACGTTTCTCGAAGGACTTCGCAACCGGCTCGCGCCGTTCGGCGTTACGGTCTCGACCGTCAAGCCCGGCTTCGTCGGGACGCGCATGACGGCGGGGAAGCCGGGGCTCTTCTGGGTGGCTCCCGCCGGCGAAGCCGCGCGGATCATCGCGGACCGCCTCGAGAAGCGGCACGAGGTCTTCTACGTGTACCGGCGGTGGGCGCTGCTCGGCCTCGTGATGCGGCACATTCCCCGCTTCCTGTTCAAGAGGCTCGGCCCGCCGTGAGCACGCTTCCTCCGCCCGAGCGGCTCGAGGGCTTCGGCCTCTACAACGTCTCCGTGTCGCCCGTCTTCCGGCCCCGCTCGCTCGACGCGCTTCGCGAGGCGCTCGCGACGTGCGCCTCGAGCGGGTCGAAGCCTGTGTTTCGCGGCGCGGGGCGCTCGTACGGCGACGCCTCGACGAATCCCGCCGGTCCCGTCGTGGAGATGACGGGCCTGAACGGGATCGCCGGGTTCGACGAAGTCTCGGGGATCGTACGGGCCGGAGCGGGCCTCACGCTCGGCGAGCTGTGGAAATGGTCGATCCCCCGCGGCTTCTGGCCGCCGGTCGTGACCGGGACGATGCACGTGACGCTCGGAGGCGCCGTCGCGATGAACGTGCACGGAAAGAACGGATGGAAGAAGGGCACGATCGGAGATCACGTCGAGAGCGTCTCGATTCTCCGCGAGGGGGGCCGCGTCGAGGAGATCGCGCGCGGCACGTCGGCGTTCGACGACATCGTCGGCAACTGGCGCCTCCGGGAGCCGATCGTCGAAGTCTCGCTGAAGCTGAAGAAGGTCGCGACCGGATATCTCGACGTGGAGGCCTTCGTGGCTCCG
>DATGDV010000203.1:0-2479 GCA_035310685.1 Thermoanaerobaculia bacterium | reverse complement strand
GCCTTCTCGCTCCTCGGAACGATCGCGTACGAGCGCGGTCGGCTCACGGAGGCGATCGAGGCGTTCCAGAAGGCCGTGCGCCTCGACCCCGACGACGAGGACGCGCTCTACCAGCTCGGCCTCTGCTATCTCGACCGGGGGGGGACGCAGAAGGCCGCCGAGCGGTTCCAGTCCGCGCTGGAGCTGAATCCGAACCGGATCGAGTACCAGGAGGCGTCGAAGCTCCTCGCGCCCTCGGGGGCGCGGGCGCTTCCGAAGGTGACCGGCGAGGCGGCGCAGCTCGCCCGAAGGGCCGAGGCGGCCGCGGCGCGCGACCCGCAGAAAGCGATGGCGCTCTATCGCCGCGCGCTGAAGCTCGACCCGGAGAATCCGACGCTTCTCATCGCCCACGCGCTTCTCTGCTCGGCCGTGGGCAGGACGTCCGACGCGGTCGCCACGACCCGTCGCGTCCTCTCCCGCGCGCCGGGAGAGATGGTCGCCGCCGCCGCGTACACGACGCTTCTCGAAGCGCTCAAGGCCGAAGGCAAGTTCCGCGAGGGGAGCCGGGTCGCCGAGGAGATGCTCGGGGCCGTGAAATCCAACTACGCGCGCTCGATCGCGTACTTCCAGAGGGCCACCACTCTCGCCGAGATGGGGGAGGACCTCGACGCGGCTCTCGAGCTCGCGGACCTCTCGCTCAAGCTCTCGCCGAAAGAGATGCGGCAGTTCCCGCTCGCGGCCAAGGGGTGGGTCCACTACAAGAGGCGCGAGTACGAGCGCGCGGTGGAATGCCTGCGCCGCGCGACGGACCTCGGCGAGACGCCGACGTCTCTGACGCACCTCGGCCTCGCGTACCTCGCGCTCGGAGACGCGCGCGCCGCGCGGCAGGCGTTCGGACGGGCGAAGAGGCGCGACACGCGCGTCTCGGCGGGGCGCGGCCTCGAGGCGAAGATGCTCGAGCAGATCCGGCGGAACCTCCAGCTCACCGAGAAGCTCGCGAACCGGGGGCGCACGCGCCCGCGCGACCGCCGCTGAGGAGCGGCAAGGGTGTAGCGCCGAGGGGTCAGAGGGGAGCGGAAGCGGGCGCGCCGGCGAGCAGGGCTCTCAGTCGCGGGAACGCGGAGGCGATGTCCTCCATCGAGACCGCTCCCGCCGAGAGCCGGAACCAGCCCGTGTCACCGGCGAGGCCGAACGCCTGGAACGGCACGACGCCGATGCCCGCCCCGAGGAGCAGACGCCGCACGTCGTCGTTCGTCTTCACGGCGGTGCCGTTCACCTTGCGTCCGAAGAGGTCGAAGCGGGCCGAGAGGTAGATGGCGCCCTGCGGCTCGATCGCGTCCACGGGAAAGCCCTCGCTCTTCATCTCCATCACGCCGCGATAGAGCGCCTCGAGGCGCTGGACGAGCTTGCCGCGGACGGTGTTGCTGTAGGCCGAGATGGCCTCGGGCTCGTTCAGGAGGGCCGCGACGCCCAGCTGCTCGGCTTTAGGCGCCCACGCCCCCACGTGGCCGAGGATGTCGGACATGCGCCGGCGCACCGCGGGCGGCATGACGCCCCAGCCCACGCGCAGTCCGGTCGCGCAGAAGGCCTTCGAGATCGCGTCGAGGAAGATCACGTACCGCGCGCTCTCGGGCACGAGCCCGACGGGCGTGTGGTGCTTCGCCTTGCCGAACGTGAGCGTCCAGTACACCTGGTCGTAGACGAAATAGAGGGGCTTCGTCCCCGCCGCCTCGCGCCGCCGGTTCTCCTCCACGACCATCGTCGTGATCGCCGTGAGGGCCTCCCTGGAGATGACGGTACCGGTGGGATTCAGCGGCGAGTTGAGGATGAGCAGCCGCGCCGACGAAAGATGCGGGCGCAGCTGGTCGGGGGTGGGGAAGAAGTTGGATGCGGCCGAAACGATCACCGGGATGCCGAGAGCGCCCGAAAGGTACGCGTAGTGGTTGTTGTTCCAGGTGGGAACGGGGTAGATCGCCGTGTCGCCGGGGTCGACGAGCGTGCGATACGCGCCGTAGAGGAGCGGCCTCGCGCCGGAGGCGATGACGACGGAGTCGACGGGATACGAAAGACCGAGCTCCCTCTCGTAGAGGCGTACGACGGCCTCCCGCAGCGGCAGGATGCCCTCGGCGGGCGGGTAGTTCGTCTGTCCCGCTTCCAGCGCCTTGCGCGTGCCGTCGAGCAATTCCTTCGGGATCGGGAAGTACTTTGGATCGAAGTCGCCCACCGTGAGGTTGCAGACGGGAAGACCTTTCGCGTGCATCGCGCGTATCTCCGCGGAGATGCGCAGGATCTCCGATCCGACCACGCCGCGAGCGAGCACGGAAAGGCCCGCGTCGCCCTTCTCGGGCGAGTCGAAGTAGCGGGCAACGTCCATCGGGGGGCGAGTCTATTACGCTTTCCGCCTTCTCCCGGAATCCGCCCGGGACGCGCCGACGCGTCTCGCTCTGAAGGTGACGGCGCCCCTGCTATCCTCACGCGTTCCATGCGCTGGTCCAAGTCG
>DATGDV010000202.1:0-10005 GCA_035310685.1 Thermoanaerobaculia bacterium | reverse complement strand
ATTACGGGGGCCGTCTGCAACCGGCGTGCCGGAAGTGATCGCAGCCAGTAAGATCTCACCATGGCGCGCTTTCCTCAACCCCTCGAGGTCGCGGGCGGCGTGGCGGTCTTCGCCGACGCTCATCTCGGCCAGGTGGAACGGGATGCGGAAGATTTCCTGAGGGAGCTCGAAGCGGTGAGGGCGCGTGGTTTCGCGACCGCCGTCCTCCTCGGAGACATCTTTCATTACTTCATCGGCGACCCGAAACTCGAGACGCCGCTTCTCCGAAGCACGCTGCAGGGCCTGAAAGAGGTCGGTTCGCGCGGACTTTCGCTCCGATACGTCGAGGGAAACCGCGATTTTTTTGTCGCCGGATCCCCTTACGAGGCGCCGTTCGCGTCCTGGGCGCTGACCGACGGCCTCCGCGTGGGAGGGATTCGTTACGCGTTCGTCCACGGCGATCGTGTGAACACGGCCGACCTCCCGTACCGGTTCTGGCGCGTGGTCTCGAAGAACCGGGTCGCGCACGCGGCGCTGAAAGCGATTCCCGGGCCCGTCGCGCGCGCGATCGTCGCACGCACGGAAGCGCGGCTCTACCGGTCGAACTTCAAGCACAAGGAGAAGCTCCCGGAAGCCGCGCTCCTCGCGGAAGGGCGCGCGGCGCGCGAGGCGGGATACGACGCGCTCCTCGTCGGCCACTTCCACGTGGCGCGGACGCTCACGGGGCAGGGAGCCGTGACGCACGTCCTGCCCGCGTGGCTCGAGGAGAGAAAGCACGCCGAGATCGCTTCGGACGGAAGCCTCACGATCGTCGAGGAGGAGACCGCCGGCCGCGCGGTGCGCCGCGGCTTCGGAGCGCTCGAAACGGGCGGCGCGGCCTCGACGGCGGCCGCAGGCACTTGAGCGCTCCGCGTCCGCTTCCTCGGGGCCGTCTCGCGGGAAGTCTTCGAATCCCGGGCAGCAAGAGCCTGACGAATCGCGCGCTCGTCGCGTCGGCGCTCGCCGACGGGGAGAGCGAGCTGCTCAACCCGCTGGATTCGACGGACACGAGAGCGCTCGCCGCTGCCCTCCGGCAGCTGGGAGCGGAGATTTTCGAGGAGGGTGCGGGGTGGCGGGTGCGCGGGCCGTTGCGTCCTCGCGGCGATGCGGCGCCGGAGCTGGCCATCGACGTCGGAGACGCCGGGACGCCCGCGCGTTTTCTCGCGGCGCTCCTGCCGGCGATTCCCGGCCGCTACGTCCTGGACGGCACGCCTCGCTTGCGCGAACGCCCCATGAATCCCCTGTTCGAAGCAATCCGAACCCTGGGCGGAGACGTGACCTGTCTCGCGCGGGACGGCTTCCTCCCCGCCGCGATCCGCGGTGGCTCACTGCGCGGCGGGCGCGTGAGAATCCGCGGCGACGTCTCGTCGCAATTCCTCTCGGCGCTCATGCTCGTCTCGCCCCTCGTGCCGGGCGGCATCCAGCTCGACGTCGAGGGGCCGCTTTCATCAGCGTCCTATCTCGCGCTGACGAAGTGCGTGCTCGACGGTTTCAGAGTTTCTCCGGGCCGAGGCTACCGGCCGGCGCGCTTTCGCGTGAGCGGCGACGACTCGGCCGCCTGCTTTCCGATCGCGGGCGCGCTGGTGTCCGGGGGGCGGGTGACGCTGCGCGGTCTCGCGCGCGACTCGGAGCAGCCGGACGCGGCGTTCCGCGCCTGGGCGTCGGCCGCGGGCGGATCTCTCGAATGGGAAAGCGAACCTGACGGCGACGAGTCGCTCACGATCGCGGGACCGGGCGGCGGCGCTTGCGCGCTTCTTCCGGTCGACACGGACGTCGATGCCGCGCCCGATGCCGCGCTGCCTCTGGCCGCGCTCGTCGCGTTCGCCCGCGGAACTTCGCGCGTCACGGGCGTCGCCCGCCTGCGCGAGAAGGAGTCCGACCGGCTCGCAGCCGCGCTCGACCTCCTGAGACGCGCGGGCGCGGTCGCGCGGGAGGAGAGGGATCGGCACGGCCCCGTCCTCGTCGTGGACGGCCCGACCGGAAGGCCGCGAGCCGCGGCGTTCGCCGCTCACGGAGATCACCGCGTCGCCATGACGGCGGCCGTCCTCGCGCTCGCGCTTCCCGCGGGCTCGACGCTGGACGATCCGGGCGTCGTCTCGAAGTCGTGGCCCGGGTTCTGGGAGTCCTGGGAGGCGCTCCTTGGGTGACCGCGCGCCGTTCCCGACCGCCGTGGGTCCCGGCCTCCGCAAGTCTCGCGGACGGATCGAACGTGACCGTCTTCAGAGGGACCGTGCTGACCTCTCGGGAAGGCCGATGACGGGAAGGGAAGGGCCGATCGGGTGGGTTCTTTACGACGACTCCTGCGGGTTCTGCCGGCGGTGGGTTCCGTCCTGGGCGAAGACGCTTCGCAGGAGGGGCTTTGACATCGCGCCGCTTCAGAGCGAGTGGGTGGTCGAACGGTTGAACGTTCCGCCGGGAGACCTGCTGTTCGACCTGCGGCTGCTGCTTGCGGACGGCCGCCAGGTGCGCGGCGCGGACGTCTACCGCCACGTGATGCGGCGGATCTGGTGGGCGTACCCGCTCTACCTTCTTTCCGTGGCGCCGCTGCTGCGCCTCGTCTTCGACTGGGGCTACCGGACCTTCGCCGACAACCGCCACCGCGTCTCGCGTGCCTGCGGACTTCCCGGGCCCGGCGACGACGAGGACGCCGTCACGCGAGCGCCCCGAAGCTGACGGCGGCGATGCCTCGCTCGGCGAGCGCCGCCGCGATCGCTCCAGATTCCAGAGCTTCCGACTCCTCGTCCCACGCATATCCCCACTGCCGATAACGGGCGCGTGTGACGTCGTCCTCCTCTCCCGAATGGAGCGCGACCTCGTAGTCGCCTTCGGGTAATTCCGCGACGGCGCGCCGAAAGCGTTCGGCCGTCATGTGGCCCGCCTCGGCGAGACCGAGGACGCGAGGCGGCTCGGTGAGCCCGGCCTTCTCCAGGAGGCGCCGGCCACGACCCCCGAGACGCGCGAGCAGGCCGGCGCGTAGACGGGCGCCTGGCGGCGCGTCGGACCGCGCGGGCGGATCGTCCGCCCGGGGCGCGCGCACGAAGGGCACCCGGAAGCGCCGCGCGAGCGCGACGGCTACCGGGAAGAGCAGCGGGTGGAGATGCAGGTTCTGGTGGGAGTCGAGGTGCGTCACGATGAGCCCGGCACCCGCGGCGCGGGCGATCTGCGCCTCCCACTCGCGCTCCACCTCCGCCGGGCGGATCCGGCCGGCCGCGAGGGCGGCGAGGACGTGAAACCAGTGCGGCCGGAAGACGGGGCCGGTCAGCAGCGACGGGATGTCCCGCGCGGCGCAAACGGGCTGCTCGCCTCCGGTCAGGCAGAGGTGGACGCCGCTCTCGAGGAGGCCCGCGCGGCGGAGGTCGGCGGCGGCAGCCTCGAAAGAGAAGCCGTTCACGAGAAGGCTCGTGTCGGTGAGGAGGCCTTTCGCCCGGAGCGCGGCGATGCGGCGCGAATGGGCCGGCGCGAGGCCGAAGTCGTCCGCGTTCAGGACGAGCCGCGTCAACGCTTCGCCCGGCGGTCCGCGCGGATCTCGGGCGCGAGAAGCGCCATCTCGCGCAGGATCGTCAGCACCGTGCGCGGAGAGGAGAGCGTCGAAAGCCCACGCGTGCGGGGAAAGTAGTCGAGACCCACCTGCTGGATCACCGCCCCCCGTGCCACGCAGCGCGCGAGGAGCTCGGCGTCGATGAAAGACCCTTCGCTCCTGAGCTTCAGGGTGTCGAGGAGGCTTCGACGGATGAGCTTGCACGAGAAGTTCACGTCGCGCAGGACGATCCCGAGGGAGAGGTGCACGAGGCCGTTGTAGACGAACGAGTAGAGCGAGCGCAGGACACCTTCTCCCGTGCGGTCGAGCCTGTACGCGGAGACGACGTCCGCGCCCGTGATCTCTGCGGCGCGGAAGAGGCGGCCGGTCTCGGCGAAGTCCCACGGAAGGTCGCAGTCGCTGTAGAGGATCCAGTCGCGTCTCGCGCCGGCGAAGCCGGTCCGAAGGGCTCCCCCGAGGCCGAGGTTCGACGCGTGCGCGAGAACCCGCACCCGGGGATCGGCCTCGGCGCGCGCCTGGGCGAGCGAGAGCGTCGCGTCCCGGGAACCGTCGTCCACGAGCACGATCTCCCAGTCGTCGGTGTTCTCCTCAAGGGCCGGAATCGCGACGTCGAGGAGGCGCGAGACGCTCTTTTCCTCGTTGTACATCGGGACGACGAGAGAGACGGAGCGGGCGGGACGCGCGGCCTCCGCCGGGCCCGGGCCGGGAGCTCTCGGTGTCACGGCCCGAAGCATACCCGGCCCCTCACGAGACGAAGTGCCAGTTCACGAAGAGGGCGGCGCGCAGGAGGAGCAGCGCCGCCGAGAGCGTCAGCGCGGCCGCCCGGAGGAACGGCCGGTGCTCGAACAGCTCGAAGAGCAGGACGTGTCCGGGGAAGATCGTCGCGGTGTACCGCGGCACGCCGTTCGTCGTGCCCGTGAGAAACGCCAGGCCGAGAACCCCCGCGGTCCACGCCGCGTCGGAAAAGCGGCGCCTTCTCATCTGCACGACGGCGAGAGCGCCGAAGAGCGTGAAGTGCGCGAGCGGCGCGATCGCGCCCGGATGCCGGAAGAGGGTGTCGCCCGAAAAGAGCGCGGCCTGCTCTCCCAGGAACGACAGGGCTCCCTCGACGGGGCTCGTCGCGCGGTGCGCCCAGGCTCCCATCGCGCGGAAGAAGAGCCCCGCCTCGCCCTTCCACAATCCGATCCCGAAGACGTACGCGAGGACGCCTGCGAGCGGGGCGACGGCGAGGGCGGCCGTCGTCGGGAACCTCTTTCTCGAGCCGGGGCGAAGAACGTACGCGAGAGCGAGCGCGGGTCCGACGGCGGCCGCCGGAGCGCGAGTCAGGCCGAGCAGCACGCCGACGAGGATCGCCGCGGCCGAATGCTCGACACGAATGAGCCGGAAAGCCAGGAGCAGCAGCAGGAAGAAGAGCGACTCCGTGTACGCGGCCGCGAAGAAGAACGCCACCGGATAGAGGAGCAGAAAGGGCAGAGGTCCTTTCGCCCGTTCCGGCCCCAGGCGGGCGCGGCACTCCTCTCCGAAAAGGGGAAGCGCGAAGACGAACGCGATCCACGAGATCGCCGCGAGCGTCCACAGGGGATCGAGTCCCGTGAGAAGGACGATTCCTCGCGCGAGCATCGGATAGAGCGGGAAGAACGCGTGCGCCGACTCGGCCCCCGGGGGAGGAGGCGGGCCGTACCCCTCGCGGGCGATCGCGGCGTACCAGCCCGAGTCGAAACGCGCGAAATAGGGAATCGCCGTCTGGCCCCACGGCGACGGGCGCCCCAGCGGCAGCACCTGCATGGCGAAGGCGGCCCAGAGGTGGAGAGCGGCGAGCCACACGATCGCGAGCACCGCGAGGCGCCGGTTCTCGGCGCCTCGAAAAGGCCATGGAAAGGCCGCGGGGGATTCGGGAGGGGACGTGCCTGTAGTCTACGGTCGAGGTGGAGACGGACATCGGGACGACGCCGGAGGGTCTCCTCGCGCCGGGGCCCGGCGAAGCGGCGGAACTCTGGAGAGCCGCGGCCGCGCTTACGATGCCCGAGCGCGCGCACCTCGCCCTCAGATTTCGAAGCGCGCCCTGGACGAAGATCGTGAGCGTCCTCGAGTCGGGCGGCGCACTCGTGGATTTCGGGTGCGGCCCAGGCCTCCTCGCCCATCTCCTCGCCCGCGCCGGCTTCTCCGGGACGTACCTCGGTCTCGACCCCGACCCGCGCAAGATCGACCGCGCGCGCCGCTGGCTTCCGGAGACGGCGGCTCGAAGCTTCCAGGTGGGTGGAGTGGACTCGGTCCGCGCGGGCGTTTTCTCACAGGCGGTCCTGATCGACGTCCTGTACCTCGTGCCGCGGGCCGAGAGGCCCGGCTTCGTCTCGCGCGCGGCCCGCGCACTTCGTCCGGGCGGACTCTTCGTCGCGGTGACGAGCGGAGGCGGACCTCTCTGGAAGCGCCGGCTGGACGCCGCTCAGGAACGCCTCGCGGTCGGCCTCGGCGTCACACGGGGGTCCGCAATCGCCCCGTGTGACGGAGAGGAGGTCGCGGAACTCCTCTTTCGCGCGGGTCTCATGGCAGTCGGGATCGCGGACGCCGGCCGCGGACATCTTCACGGGTTCGAGCTCGTCACCGCCCGGCGCCCCTCCGCTTGACGCGGAGCGATTTTTCGGAAATCGTCCGCTGGCAGACAGCCTGGCAACCGCGCTCGGCGGGAGGACGGACGGTGCCCTCGAAGGCGCTCCGGCAGTGGACGATTCCCCGCCGCGATCTCGCGGCGGGGGGATCGGCCCTCGTTCGGCTCACGCATCCCCTGCTGCCCGTTTTCGTCTCGGCCCGACCCGGCGCAAGGGGCCTCGTGCTCGGCGTCGAGGGTGCCGGTCCGGCTCCTCTCGCGCGCCTCGATGCGCCCGCCCGCCGCTCCTATCTCGTGAGGCTGGGTTCCCTCGCCGGCTTTCTCTCGTTTCACGGTCTCGGTCTCGCGCCGGAAGACCTTTCCGCTCTGGGCGCACGCGACCTGGACCCGGAACGGCCGGCCCTGGGCGCCCCTCCCGTCGCCGCGTGGCGCGCGGTGTCGCCCGCCCTCGCGGTCGCAGCCGCCGCGGTCCGGCTCGGCGGCGGAAAGGCGAATGGCGACGACCCGGAGTCCCTGCGTCGCGCGGTCGAGGCGGCTCTCGACGGGGGCCTGCCGCGCGACGTCGCGGAGGACGTCGTCACCGCGCTCAGGGCGGCCGATGCGCGTGGACGATGCGAGGGACTCGTCTCCGAGCTGGCGAGGCGGGGCGAAGTGGGACGCGCGGTCTCACGGGACCTCCTCGGCCTCGCCCTCCCGGCAGCGTTCGCCGCGGGCGGGGACGGGTCGAGCCCAGCCACGGCGGTGGGGAGCGCCGCACTCTGGCTCGCCCGTGGCGCGGCGCGCCGGGACGAGCCGCCTGCTTTCGCCGAGTGCAAGGCGGGCTCCGCTCTGGATGAAGGCGGCGCCCTCCTGCGGCTTTCATGCGCTCTCGGGGACGACCCGCGTGCGGGCGCCCTGCGCGCTCTCGCGGCCGGATCACGGCCCGCGCGGTCGACCGGAGGCTCTTCGCTCGCCCTGGTGGCGATCTGCCTCGAACAATGGGACGGGCGGTCGCGCCGCGCGTTCGAGAAGGATCTCTCCGGCCTCGGCTTCCGCCTCTTCGCGACGAGAGCCGCGCGCCTGAAGCCTTGGGAGGACTCGTCGCCCCTTTGCTTCCGCCTCGGGTCGGGCGACGCGGCCTCGCTCCTCTGGCTTCCGTTCGCGTCGGTGCACGATGCCGTGGCGGCCTGGCGTGAAGCGGAGGATGTCGCGAGGAGCGCGACGACAACGGCGGACGCGGGACGCTTCCTCGAGGTCGCACGGGATCTCGCGGCACGATTCGATCCCCGGGAGGGGCGCGTCGCGCCTGGCCGGCTGCGGCCTGCAGACCCGCGGCGGCACGGTGCCGTCCTCGAGGCCGCGGCACTTCTCGCCCCGGGATTCGAGGTCGCCGAGGCAGCTCTTGCCGCCGGAGTCGTGCTGGAGGCCGCCGGGGAGGCACTCGAACGCGCAGTCGAGGAAGGGATCCTCGTGCCCGTGCCGGAGGGGAAGTACTCGTACCGGGACGAGGGTGAACGCCGGCGGATCGCCTCGCGCGTGCCGGCGTCCGGGCGGCACGACGCCGTGACCCGGCTGGAGGCGTCGAACGTCTCGGTCGCGCGGGTGGCGATCGCCGCTCTCGCCCGTGGCAATGCCGCCGACCTCGCGGCGGCCCGGGCTGCGCTCGACGAGGCGGCCGCTGCTGGAAACCTCGGGCTGGCGGCCGAAATCCTCGCGCGCGCCCCACGGAAGGATCCCGACCTCGGACATCCTCTTCTGGCTGTGCGGATTCTTCATGCCGCAGGGAAGACGGAGGCGGCGCGCGAAGCGGCCGGCCGGATTACGACGGGCACGTCGCGCGGCGTCTCACTCGACGACCGGCTCGCGACGGCCCGCGTGCTCATCTGCCTGCGCGAGGAGGAGACTGCGCTCACGCTTTGCCCCGGAGGAGGTCATGACGAGGACATCGCGCGCGCATGGGTCCTCGTGGACTCCTGCCGTGACGAGGCGGCCCGCCGGATCCTGGCGCGCGCGACGAGCCACGCCGGGGAGGCACCCGTCGCGCTGCGTCTCAACGAGAGGCTCCTCGCCGCGGAGCTCCACGAGCGCGCCCACGACTATGGCGCCGCGGCCGCCGCGCTCGCCGAGGCCGAGGCTCTGTTGCCCGGCGTCGAAGATCGCGGCCTCGCGCGCCATCTCGCGTGCACGGCGGGATACCTCGCGAACGACCTCGGCCGGACAGACGAGGCGATCGCGCTCTTCCGGCGCGCGGAAGCGCTCTCCTCGACCGGGCTCGAGCGGGCCGACGCGGCCTACGACGTCGCGCACGCGGCTCTCGACGGCGGACGCCTCGACGTCGCGTCTCGCGAGCTGGACGCCGCGCTCGGACTCTACGCGACAGGCGGGCACGAAGAGCGTTACCTCTCGGCGCTCGGCAACCGCATCGACCTTCTCCTCCGGTCCGGCGATTTCTCCGCGGCACGCCGGGTCCTCGGGAGGGTCCTCTCGCACGAGCGGGCGGGCGGACGAAACCACCAGGTTCTCTTCGCGATCCCCAGCCTCCAGGAGCTCGCGCTTCTCGACGGAGACGACGGCGAGGCCGCGGCGGCGTTCCGAGAGGCGGAGGAGCGGGGCTCCGCGGAGCCGTCCCACCCGGCCTGGCGGGAGATTCTCCTGCTCGAGGCCGAGCGCCTCCTCGCGGCGGCGGACCCCGCGTCGGCGCTCTTGCATCTCGCGCGGGCGGGAAAGATTCCGGACAACCGCTCCCGCACCGAAATGCGCCGCCTGCGCCTCCTGGCCTCCGCCTCTCGCGACGCGGGAAGGCCTTCCGCGGAAAGGCTTCCGGACTGGAGCGGCGACGAGCTCGCCCTTCTCGGTGCCGAGGCGGCGCTCGCCAAGGGCCGGGCGCCCTCGGATGCCGCGAGTGCGGCGCTCGAGCGGGTCGCCTCTTCGGGCGCGGGCGCCGGTCTCGCCGTCCGCCGTGTCCTCGAGTGGCGTGGCCGCTTCCCGGCCGCCTTCGCCACGTCCGCCGCCGGTCCCCTCGTGCGGCTCGGCCGCCGGCTCGCCGCTCGAGGAGGGCTCGCGCGAGCGGAGCAATGCTTCGCGCGGCTGCTCGAGCACGAGACGCCCGCCGAGACGCCCCGGTCTCTCGCGCCGGGTGCGCTTCCGATCGTGGCGGAAGACCCCGCCACGCGTGACGTCTTCGAGAAGGCGAAACGCGTCGCACGGTCGACCATCTCGGTGCTTGTCCTCGGTGAGAGCGGAACCGGCAAGGAGATCGTGGCCCACGAGCTGCATCGGTTCTCGGGACGGCGCGGGCCGCTGGTAGCCGTGAATGTCGCCGTTCTGCCGGGAACGCTCGCGGAGGCGGAGCTGTTCGGCCACGCCCGCGGGGCCTTCACCGGAGCCGATCGGGACCGCAAGGGGCTCGTCGAGGAGTCCTCGGGGGGCACGCTCTTCCTCGACGAGATCGGAGATCTGCCGCTCGCGCTGCAAGGCAAGCTCCTTCGCGCTCTTCAGGAAAACGAGATCCGGCGGCTCGGCGAGACCGCCGTGAGGCGCGTGGATCTACGCGTCGTCGCGGCCACTCACCGGCCGCTCAAGGAGATGGCCGAAGCGGGCACGTTCCGGGCCGATCTCTACTTCCGCCTCGCCGGGCTCGAGCTGGAGATGCCGCCGCTGCGCAAGCGTCCTGCTGATCTCGTCCGTTTCGTGGACGTGGCTCTTCGCTCTCGCGCGACGCTGACGCGCGAGGTCTGGTCCGCCCTCAGGGCGTGGCCCTGGCCCGGCAACGTCCGCGAGCTCCTCGCCGCGCTCGAGGCGGCGGTCACGCTCGCGGCGCCGGGGCGCGTCGTCGGCCTCGAACATCTTCCGAGCAGTCTGCGTC
>DATGDV010000201.1:0-5742 GCA_035310685.1 Thermoanaerobaculia bacterium | reverse complement strand
CGCAGGGCCTCGAGGTCGTTGCGGAACTCGGGCTTTTCGAGCAGCGACTCGGTGCCCTCCATGTAGACGGCTTCTTCCTGAGGTCGCACCTCCGCGAAGGCCTGGCGGCCGAGCTCGAGGGCGCGCGCGAGCGCGCGGTCCATGCGAGCCTTCTCCTCTCCCAGCGACACGAGGAGAAGGACGCGGATTTCGTCCAGGCTTCTGCCGGAGAAGTCGATCGTCAGCCGGTTCGAGATGCCGTCGAGCTCCGCCTGAGAGAAGTTCTCGCGCGTCTCGATGAGGCGACTCTCCACGAGACCCGTGTCGGAGACCTCGGCCACGACGAGCCTGCGGTCGGCGACGCGAGTGAAATGCACGGACTCGAGAACGAAGCTCATCGAGGCGGGGGCCGCCACGACGCCGACCTCGCCGGTCAGACGGCAGAGGACGCCCGAGGTGGCCTTCAGGAAGCGTTCCGTTTCGAACGGCTCGGGCGAGAGCTCGTCGGCGATCCGGGCGCGATCCGTCTCGGTGGGCGCCTGCGCGGGCATCAGGTCACGGACGAACGCGCGGTAGCCGAGGTCGGTCGGCACGCGGCCCGCCGACACGTGGGGATGCGTGAGAAAGCCGAGATCCTCGAGATCCGCCATCGCGTTGCGCAGCGACGCCGAAGAAAGCCCGAACTTTCCCCCCTTCGTCAGCTGGCGCGACGACACGGGGACGGCGCTCTCGATGTATGCGACGATCACCGAGGCGAGAACCTCGCGGGACCTCGCATCCAAACCCTTGAAATCGTTGGCCATCGCGGCGCAAGGCCCTCCGCCCTTGCCTGGCTCCCCTGACCTCCCCGGGAGAGGGCCATGATATCAAAGCGCGCCGGCCTCGGGTGTAAGATCAGATGCCCCTCCGGGAGGTCGGCAGAGCCCTGTTCTTATGGTTTTCTTCAATTACGCGACGATGCAGATGGCCGCCAAGATCGTGTACTACGGTCCGGGTCTCTGCGGAAAAACCACGAATCTGCACGTGATTTACGGCCGCACGGCGCCCACCTCACGCGGGGAGATGGTCTGCCTCGAGACGGAAACCGACCGGACGCTGTTCTTCGACCTCCTCCCGCTGGACGTCGGCGTCATCGGCGGATTCAAGACCCGCCTCCAGCTGTACACCGTACCCGGACAAGTCTTCTACAACACGACCCGAAAGCTCGTCCTCAAGGGCGTGGACGGAATCGTCTTCGTGGCGGACTCGCAGCGGCCCATGAAGGATCCGAACGTCGAGAGTCTCCGGAACCTGCGCGAGAACCTGGCGGAGATCGGCGTTTCCCTCGACACGACTCCCCGCGTCTTCCAGTACAACAAGCGCGATCTCGCCAACATCCTGACTCTCGACGAGCTGAACGACTCGCTGAATCCGGACGGCGCCGTGGAGTGGTACGAGGCGTCGGCCACCAACGGAACGGGCGTCTTCGAAACACTCAAGGCGATCTCGAAGCTCACGCTCCGATCCCTCAAGGGCCGCATGGCGGTCGAGCAGAGACGTCCCGCGGTCGTCGCGACCGCGGCGACCCCGGGCCCGCAGCCGATGATGTCCTCGAAGGTCGTGGCCTCGGGCATCGGCGAGGCCATCGACGCGATGGCGACGGCCTCGGCGCTCGCCACGGCTCCTGCCGCTCCCGGAGACGGCTTCGACTCGACGATCTCGCGGCTCAGGCGTTTCCAGGAGGCCGCCCGGCAGCAGACTCGCGATCTCGAGGCGCGGGACATCCCCGTGACACGGCCCGCGCCTCCCCTTCCCGCGGAAACGGCGCCGTTCGACGCCGCCAACTACCCGCAGCCCGAAGACGCGTCCGCCGAGGTGAGCTTCGCCGAGATCCAGCCGCCGCCGGACGACGTGCCGATGGACTCGTCGATGAAGCACGTTCGCGTGCGCTCGAACGTCGACATCCTTTCCGAGCTCGAGAAGCTTCGCAAGATCGCCACGCAGAGGCCCGCGACGCCGAGCAGTTCTCACAAGATCAAGGCCAAGAGCGCCGCGGACGTCTCGCTCGACGACCTGCTCGGGTCCACGCGAAACCACCGAAGGGACGTCGCGCAGTCGTTCGATCTCCAGGTCCCTCGCGACACGCTCGCGAAGACCCGACACGTGACGGTCGGCCTGTCGTTCGGAGACGGGGACGGCGCGGCCCTCGGCTCCGAAAGACGATTCGACGTGGACTTCGCCGCCCTCAAGGACATCAACAAGCTTCTCCTCTCGCTGAAATTCCATGTCAAACCCGAGTAGACCCCGAGGGCGATTTCGCTTGACCTCGCGCTCCCGGGTCGGGTCCACTTGCCGATCATGAGAATCCGCGGGCGCATCGCCGCCCGGATCGCGCGCGTCGCGGCCGGACTCCTGCCTTTCGTGATCGCCGGCTGTTCTGCGGCCCCGCGCGAGTCGCCGGTCTCGCAGATGCCCCCGCCCGAGGACCCACCGGCGATTTCCACCGCGCGCAAGCTGGCCTCCGAGCAGTTCTACCGGGGGAAATCGCTCGCGCTCGCCGGCGAGGGCGGCTGCGCCAACGAGGCGTTCCGCGACGCCCTCGAGACGTTCCGGGCCGCCGCGCGGGAGGGCAACGCGTCCGACCTCGCGTTCTCCCGCGAGCTTTACGACTCGATCGACCTCTATCGTCCCGCGATCGAGGCCGGCGCGCGCGCGGCCGAGGCCGAGCGGCCGCCCGCCGAGGACCCGCGCGACAGCCTCGTCGCCACCGCGCCAGTCTCCTCTCCGGACGAGGTCGAGAAGGCCAAGACGGAGGTCGCCTCGGCGACTTCGGAAACCGCCTTCGACATTCCGATCGTCGTGAACGACGCCGTGCTCAAGGCCGTCGCCTTCTACCAGTTCCGGACCCCGATGGCCTTCGCGGCGGCTCTCAAGCGCAAAGGTCGCTACCTCGACCTCATGCGCGGCATCCTCAAGGAGGAAGGCGTCCCGCAGGATCTCGTCTACGTCGCGATGGTCGAGTCGGCCTTCAAGTACCAGGCTCACTCGCGCGCCGCCGCCCACGGGTTCTGGCAGTTCATCGCCGGCACGGGCAAGCGTTACGGGCTCAAGCGAAATCGCTCCCTCGACGAGCGCAGCGATCCCGTGAAGTCCACGCGCGCCGCCGCGGCCTACTTCCGCGACCTGTACGAGATGTTCGGGGACTGGCACCTCGCGATGGCCGCGTACGACGCGGGCGAAGGCCGCATCCTCAAGAGCCTTCAGCTCACGGGCGCGCGCGACTTCTGGGAGCTCGCGGCCGGCAGCAGCCTCCGTCGCGAGACGCGCGACTACGTCCCGTTCGTGATCGCGACGGCCCTCATCGCGAAAGATCCCGCGCGGTTCGGCTTCGACGTCGTGCCCGATCCGCCGCTCTCGTGGGACACCGTGACGGTCCACAAGTCGGTCGATCTCACGCGCGTGGCCGAGCTCACCGGGACGACTCTTCCAGACCTCCAGCTTCTCAACAGCGAGCTGACGACGCGCACGACCCCGTACGGGGTCCTCTCGTACGGCGTGCGCATCCCCGCCGGCTCGGCCGCTCTCCTGGCATCGCGGATCGCCGCCCTTCCCGCCGCGCGCGCGGTCGCCGAGAAGCGCATCGTCGTCCGGAAGGGCGACACGCTCCGGAAGATCGCGAGACGTGCAGGCGTTTCCGTGGCCGAGCTGTGCGACTGGAACGACCTTCCCCGCACGGCCCGCCCGAAGAAGGGCACCGTACTCGTGGTGCCGGGGAGGCGCGGGACGGCCCGGCCGCGTGAGGTGGTCGCCTCGGCTTCCCCTGCGCCCCAGGGCGAGATCCGGGGCGTCCCGACACCCGCGGCGGCGATCACGCGCGCCTCGGACGTAGGCCCGTTCACGGCCGCTCCCACCACAGCGCCCGCCCCGCAGGCCGCGGCGGCTCTTCCCGCTCGCATCGACATCCCCTCGGAGGGTTTCGCAGAAGTCCACGCCGCGCCCGCGAAGGCGCCCGTCCAGACGGCCCGGAAGATCCGACACACCGTCAAGCCCGGCGACACGCTCTACTCTCTCGCCGCCCGGTACGGGACGACGATCGACGCGATCCTCCGCGAGAACCGGCTTCGGTCGGCTCGCTCGCTGCGCGCGGGACAGACCCTGACCCTCACGCTCGCCGTCCTGAACTGACCGCAGAAGATGACCGTCGCCCGCGCCTACTCGGCGACGGTCGCCGGCCTCGAGGGACGCACGGTCGTCGTGGAGGCCGCCATCGGCGCCGGCCTTCCCGGCCTCACGATCGTGGGCCTTCCGGACGCCGCCGTGAAGGAAAGCCGCGAGCGCATCCGCTCGGCGCTCCGGCACGTCGCATTTCCGCTGCCCTCGAAGAACGTCGTCGTCAATCTCGCGCCGGCCGACCTCCCGAAGTCTGGCACGGCCCTCGACCTCGCCGTCGCGCTCGCGATCCTCGCCGCGAACGGAGACCTGCCCGCCGAGGCGCTCGCAAAGTCGACTCTCGTCGGAGAGCTCGCCCTCGACGGAGAGCTCCGGGGCGTGCCGGGCGTTCTCTCGTTCGCCGAGACGTCACGCCGGGAGGACCGGGCGCTGCTCGTCCCGACCGAGAACGCGGAGGAGGCGGCAGCCGTCCCGTCGCTTCCCGTCTTCGCGGTCCCGCACCTCGGCGCCGCGATCGCCCACCTCCTCGGGCGTCACGTCCTCCCGCGGGTCGTGCCGTCCGCCGTTCCCACGCCGCCCCCGGGATCCGAGCCGGACCTCGCGGACGTGAGGGGTCAGGCTGTCGCGCGACGCGCCCTCGAGATCGCCGCAGCGGGGGGGCACAACATTCTGTTCTCCGGCCCTCCGGGCTCGGGCAAGACGATGCTCGCGCGGAGGCTGCCCGGAATCCTCCCGCCGCTCTCGCGTGAGGAGAGCCTCGATGCGACGCGCATCTGGAGCGTCGCCGGCCGCCTTCCGGCGGGAAGCGGGCTCCTCACGCAGCGCCCTTTCCGCGCTCCTCACCACGGAGCGTCGGCGGCGGCGCTCGCGGGTGGAGGGGTCGACCCGCGCCCCGGGGAGCTGTCTCTGGCGCACTTCGGCGTCCTCTTCCTCGACGAGCTGCCCGAGTTCCGGAGGGACGCGCTCGAGGCTCTCCGCGAGCCCCTGGAAGACGGCGTCGTTTCCGTCGCCCGCGTGGCCGGAGCGCGCACGTTCCCGGCGCGTTTCCTCCTCGTCGGCGCGATGAACCCGTGCCCGTGCGGCTTCCGCGGGGATCCGCGACGCGCCTGCTCCTGCTCGCCGCGCGACGTGGCTCGATATCGAAGGAAGATCTCCGGGCCGCTTCTCGACCGTATCGATCTCCACGTCGAGGTGCCGGCTCTCGCCGCGTCCGATCTCGGAGCGGACGGCGATGGCGAGAGGTCGGCCGCGGTCCGGGCGCGGGTGGAGGCCGCGCGGGCGCGGCAGGCCGCGCGCACGGGCGACCCCCGCCTCGTGAACGCGGCCCTGCCGGGCCGCCTCGCCCGCTCGATCCTCAAGACGACCCCCGAGGCCCGGGCGCTCCTGACCCGCGCCGTCGACCGCCTCACACTCTCGGCGAGGGGGTTCCAGCGCGTTTTGCGCGTTGCGAGAACAATAGCGGATATACACAATGGCGGCGTGATCGAGCCCGCGCACGTGGCCGAGGCGCTTCGCTACCGGCCCTCGTCCGACCCAGCCTTTACGACTTAGCATTTGTTTTGTCAATGAGTTGAATGAGGGGCGCGCTTCTTTCTTGACAGGCCCCCCGGGGGG
>DATGDV010000200.1:0-2248 GCA_035310685.1 Thermoanaerobaculia bacterium | reverse complement strand
AATTCTCGGCATTCTTTTCGGCTGAGCGACTGCTCCTATAATTCCGCTTCCTTCCGGCGCCCGCCTCCGTGCGCGCGCGCCGGCCGGACCGACAGGAGATTTGAATGTACGACCTGGTCGTGATCGGCTCGGGACCGGGCGGCTACGTCGCCGCGATCCGGGCCTCCCAGCTCGGCCTCAAGACCGCGATCGTCGAGAAGGACGCGAAGGTCCCGAACGTGGGGCTCGGCGGCAACTGCCTGCACCGCGGGTGCATCCCCACGAAGGCGATGCTCAAGTCGGCCTCTCTCTACGACGAGGCGAAGAATCACGGCGCCGATTTCGGCGTCCGGGCTTCCGGCGTCGAGCTCGACTTCCCGGGCGTCGTGAAGTTCCGCGACAAGGTCGTCTTACGCGGCGCCAAGGGCGTCGAATACCTGATGAAGAAGCACAAGGTCGACGTCCACGCGGGGCTCGGGCAGCTCGTCTCGCCGCAGAAGGTCGCCGTGAAGGGCGACGCGGGCGAGACGACCCTGGACACGAAAAACGTCCTCATCGCGACGGGGTCGGTGCCGCGGGACCTGCCGTTCCTGAAAACGGACGGCGAGAGCGTCCTGAACTCGGACCACATCCTGAAATCGCAGGCGATCCCGAAGTCGCTCCTCGTGATCGGCTCGGGCGCCGTGGGCGCCGAGTTCGCGTCCTGCTTCTCGCGTTACGGGACGAAGACCGTCCTCGTCGAGGTCCTGCCCCGCGTCCTGCCCGTCGAGGACGAGGAGATCTCGAAGGAGGTCGAGCGCGTCTTTCGCAAGCGCGGCATCGAGGTGCGCACCAAGACGGGCGTCGAGTCCGTGGCGCCGAACGGGGACGGGACCGTCACCGTGAAGGCGAAGGGACCGGACGGCGGCCCTCTCTCGTGGTCCGTCGAGAAGGTGCTCCTCGCCGTCGGCCGAAAGCCGTTGACCGAAGGGCTCGGCCTCGAGGCCGTGGGCGTCGCGACGGACCGGGGCTACGTGAAGGTGGATGCGAACCAGCGCACGAACGTGCCTGGCATCTGGGCGATCGGCGACGTCACGCCCACGATCTGGCTCGCGCACGTCGCGTCCGCCGAGGGCATCGTCGCCGCCGAGACGATGGCCGGCCATCCCACCGTGCCCGTGAACAGGGACAAGGTGCCGGGCTGCACGTACTGCGACCCCGAGGTCGCGTCGATCGGCCTCAGCGAGGCGAGGGCGAAAGAGCGCGGCTACGTCGTGAAGACCGGAAAGTTCAACTTCTCGGTCCTCTCCAAGACGATGATGGAAAGCACGCAGGAAGGCTTCGTGAAGATCGTCTCCGACGCAAAGTACGACGAGATCCTCGGCGTCCACATCGTCGGCCCGCACGCCACCGAGCTCATCGCCGAGGGCGGTGCCCTGCTCCGGCTCGAAGCGACGACCGAGGAGATGATTCGCACGATCCACGCGCATCCGACGCTGTCGGAAGCGATGCACGAGGCGGCGGAGGCCGTCCACGGCCACAACATCCACGGCTAGAGGCGCCGCGCGGGCGGCCGCTGCGGTCGCCGCCGTCGCCGTGGCGACGATGCTCGGGCGGGTCGCGGGGGCCAACGCCACAACGATCGGCTTCGTCTTCCTCGTCGTGGTCCTTCTGGCAGCGCTCAGGCTCGGTCTCGCCGCGGCGACGCTCGCGTCCCTCGCGGCGACGGCCTGCTTCAACTACTTCTTCCTGCCGCCGGTCGGGACGTGGACGATCGCGGACCCGGCGAACTGGGTCGCGCTCGCGACGTTCCTCCTCGCCTCCTTCGTCGTGAGCCGCCTCGCGGCGCGGGAGAAAAGGCGCGCCGAGGATGCCGACGCCCGACGGCGGGAGATCGAAACCCTCTCTGCCGAGCGCGAGAGGTTCCTCGCCGAACGAGCGCATCTCGATGCACTGAAAGAGAGCGATGCCCTCAAGACGTCGCTCCTGCGCGCGGTATCCCACGACCTGAGGACGCCGATCACGTCCATTCGCCTCGGGCTCGACCGCCTGAGACGCTCCCCGGGAGCGAACGGGATCGTGGAGGACGTGGCGAGAGAGACGGAGCGGCTGTCGCGGCGGATCGACAACCTCCTCGCGATGGCACGCCTCGACGCGGGCACGTTCGTGCCACGTCCCGAGCCCACGCCCGCTGCGGATCTTTTCCGGGCGACGCTCGACGCCCTTCCGCTCGCCCTTGCGGGCCGCGCCGTCGACGTTTCTGTGGCTCCTCAAACCCCGGACCTCTTCG
>DATGDV010000199.1:0-3192 GCA_035310685.1 Thermoanaerobaculia bacterium | reverse complement strand
GCGGAGAGGCGGGCCGCATGACAGATCAGTCTATCAAGCCATTTCGTATCATCCTTGCCGTCCGATGCTCATGCGCGCCGAGGGTCATACATATCCGCTCGCCTTCTTTTTTCTCCTCGTCGTCGGAACGGGGATTCTGTGCTTCGTGGTCCTGCGGCCGTTCCTGGCTCCCATCGCCTGGAGCGTCATTCTCGCAGTGGCGCTCTGGCCTCTCTGGCTTCGCCTGAGAGCGCGCCTTCCGCGGCGCAAGACGCTCGCGGCGGCCATCTTCTCGATCTCGACGGGGCTCGTCGTCCTGCTCCCGGCGGTTCTCCTCGGCAAGGCGATCGTGAATCAGGCTTCCGCGGCGGTGACGCAGATCGGAGAGAAGCTTCGCGCTCGCGAGCTGCGATCGCTCGGCGACCTCCTGACCGTGCCGGGCGTGGGACCCGCGCTCACGTGGATCGAAGAGCGCACGGGCCTGACGTCCGACGAGATGCAGTCGAGAGGGGCCGAGTTCGCGGCGAAGGCTTCGGCATTCCTCGCCGCCAAGAGCGGGGACGTCGCGCTCTCGTTTCTCGACGCCCTCGTCACGTTCTTCCTGACGATCTTCCTGCTGTTCTTCCTGCTGGTCGACGGCGAGACCATGGCGGAGGCGGTCAGCGACCTTTTCCCGATCGACGACGCCGAGCGCCAGCGAATCGTCCGGTCGCTCGCCGGGATGCTCGAGGCGATCTTCAAAGGCTCGCTCGTGTGCGCCATGATGCAGGGCGCTTCCGGCGGGCTCTCCTGGGCGGTCGCCGGCCTTCCTTCCGCGATCCTCGCGGGCGTCGCGATGGGGATCCTTTCCCTTCTTCCCGTCGGGGGCACCGCCATCGTGTGGCTGCCCGGTCTCGTCGCCCTGTTCATCCAGGGCCGCACGGGAATCGCGATCGCCTTTCTGCTCTGGAACGTGCTCGTGACGTCCCTCCTCGCCGACAACGTCCTCAAACCCCTTCTCATCGGCCGCAAGGACACGGAGCTCTCGACGCTGATGGTGTTTCTGGGCGTTTTCGGCGGGATTCCGGCGTTCGGGCTGCTCGGCGTCTTCGTCGGGCCGATGGCGCTCGCCGTGGGGCTGATGCTCGTCCGCGTCCTGCGTTCGCTGGCCCGCGACGCGCGTGTCAGCGCAGCAACTTGACGATGAGGACCTGAAGGACGCCTGCCGTCGCCCCCACGACGAGGGCGAGCAGGAGCCAGGGAATCAGGTGGTCGTAGCGGGCCGCCGTGCTCCGGAGCTTCTGCATGAGACTCCTTCCGATCATTCGCGCTTAATATAAGCGACGGATGAGCGGAAAGTCCGAGGACGCGGCGAAACGCGACGTCGCGGCCCTGGCCGCCGAGCTGGCGCAGCAGATCACGTCGCTCGCGGCTTTTTCCGGCTCGGGGCTCGCGCCCGCGAACGCTTCCGCGGTCCGGTCCCCCTCGCCCGGTCTCCCTTCCTACGCGGGGCCGCGGGCGATGCTCGAAAACGCGGCCCGGTTCGTCGCGCCCGTCCTGCCCGCCGGCGCCTCGCTGCGCCCGCTCAAGGCCGCGCTCCTGCGCGTCCTCAGGATCGTCACGCGCGACCAGACGACGTTCAACTCGGCGCTCCTCGAAGCGCTGCGCGGTGCGCTTCTCGAGACGGAGGCGAGAGTGCGCGAGCTGGCGGCCGCCTCGCGGGAGAGCGCGCAACGCGCCGACGAGGCGAAGGCGCGCCTCGACGGGGCCGTCGCCGACCTCTCCGGGCTCTCGGCGCGTCTCGCCCGCGAGAGCAAAGCTCGCGAGAGCGCGGGCCGGGAACTCCTCGCCAGCCAGCGAAGGCTCGACGTTCTCGAGAAGGAACGCGACGAGCGCGACGAGACGCTCGCGCGGGAGGTCGAAGAGGCGAACGAAGGCCTTCGGATGCTGCGCCTCGACTGGTCCTCCCTTCGAAGCAATTTGCAGAACCTCTCCGAAGCCCGGCCGTCACCTGTTGCGCGCAGGCAGGCTGAGGATTCCGCGGTGCGCGCCGACGACCCCCTGCGCGCGGGTCTCTACGCCGATTTCGAGGAGCACTTCCGGGGGAGCGAAGAGGACATTCGCGCGCGCCAGGCGAGCGACGCCGCGCGATTCCGCGGCGCGCCCGGGCCCGTCGCGGACCTCGGATGCGGGCGCGGCGAATTTCTCGAGGCGCTGGCCGCCGAGGGAATCGTCGCCATCGGCTGCGACGCGAATCCCGTCATGGCCGCGCGCGCGAAAGAGAAGAAGCTCGCGGTGGATCAGGCGGACCTCTTCACGTGGCTCGCGGGGCGCGCGGACTCTTCGCTCGGTGGAGTAACGGCTTTCCAGGTCGTCGAGCATCTTCCTCCCGCGTCTCTCTTCGACCTCGTCGAGCTGGCGATCCGGAAGCTCGCACCGTCGGGCCGCGTGCTTTTCGAGACGATCAATCCCGAGTCCGTCTATGCGATGCGCTGGTTCTGGATGGATCTCAGCCACGTGAGACCGGTGCCCGCGCCGTCACTCGCGCAGCTCCTGACGGCATCGGGGTTCCGGGACGTGGCCGTGGACTTTCGCTCTCCCGTCCCGGAGTCGGAAGGTCTTCCCCGCAGCCTCGCGGACGACCCTCGCTACGCAACGCTCCAGCGCCTGCTCTTCGCCCCGCAGGACTACGCCGTCACGGGCGTGAAGTAGAGGGAAGGATGGCGCGCGTCCTCGTCTGCACGGCACAGGTGCCTTTCACGTCCGGCGGCGCCGAGCGCCACGCGGAGGGCCTGGTTCGCGAGCTCGCGGCCTTCGGGCACGAGGCCGAGCTCGTGCGCCTGCCCTTCAAGTGGTACCCGCGCGCGGAGATCCTGACGTCCGCGCTCGCGTGGCGGCTTCTCGACCTTTCCGAAGCGGACGGCAAGAGCGTCGACCTCGTGATCCCGATGAAGTTCCCGTCCTATCTCGTGCGGCACGAGAACAAGGTCGTCTGGCTCGTCCACCAGTTTCGCCAGGCGTACGACCGCTTCGGCACGCCCCAGAGCGACTTCACCGCTTCCCCCGAGGACACGCGCTGGCGGGAGCTGATCGCCGAGGCGGACCGCACGGGTCTCGGTGAGGCCCGGAAGATCTTCACGAACGCGAAGAACACCGCCGACCGGCTCGAAAGGTTCAACGGAATCGAGGCCGAGGTCCTCTACCACCCGCCGCCCCTCGCGGGGCGGTACCGGT
>DATGDV010000198.1:0-3711 GCA_035310685.1 Thermoanaerobaculia bacterium | reverse complement strand
CCCGGAGCGCGGGTTCCCCTCTTCGCAGAACGTCCTCAACGATCGGCAGGACCTGCTTCAACGTGGCGAAGTCGGGCGAGGCGCCGCGCCGGCCCTTCAGCAGGGCTTCCAGCTCGCGCCGTCCCTCGCGCGTGCGCGCGTCGACGATCTTCATCATGGCTTTCCCAAGCCCGCGCGCACGTTCGCCCGCAGGCGCTCGACGAACTCCGCGATCTCGACACGGCGGGCGACGAGCGCCGCCCGGCCGAGGATGAGCGTCGCGCGGCTCGGCAGGATCGTCTCGATCTCGGCAAGGCCGTTCGCGGCGATCGTGGACCCCGACTCGATCAGGTCCACGACGACGTCCGTGAGCTTCAGCGCGGCGGCGAGCTCCACGGATCCCGCGAGCGGAACGATCTCGTGCGCGATCTTCCTCTCGTCGAAGTAACGGGCGGCGAGGCGGCGATACTTGGTGCCCACGCGCACGGGCTGCCCGTTCGGACGGAAGGTTTCGCCCGCCCTTCCGATGAGCGAGAGCCGGCAGACGCCGAAGGGCAGCTCCACGGGCGAAGTGACGTCTTCGCCGCTCTCCGCCACCCGGTCGCTTCCCACGATCCCGAGATCGGCTCCTCCGTGCGCCACGTACGTCGGCACGTCGTCGTCCTTGAGCAGCAGCAGCTCGAACGCGCCGTCCGTCGCGGACACCAGGAGGCGCCGCCCGTCCGGCTCGCCGAACACGGCACCGCCCGCGCGGAGCGCCTCGAGCGCCTGCGACAGCAGGCGGCCTTTCCCAACCGCGATGCGCAGCGGCCGCGCGCCCGCGTCCTCGTCCCCTGCCTCCGTGACTCCACCGAGCGCCTCGAGTCCGATACAGAACCCGAGGGCAGGAGCGGCGATGCCGAAACGCCCGAGAAGCCCGTCGTACCGGCCGCCTCCGGCGATCGTGCCGCCGCCCGCGGCATCGACGCTGAACGTGAGTCCCGTGTAGTACGGGGCCTGGGGCGGGTCGGCCAGGTCGACGACGACCGGCAAGCCGGGGCGGGCGGCTCTCGCCGCGGCGACCGCTCGCGCGAGCTCCGTCGCGGCGCCCGCGAGGACGGGCGGATAAAAGAGGCTCGAGCCGGGATCGAAGCCGACGAGAAGCGCCCGCGCAACCTCGGCGGCCGCCGCTTCCGCGGCGCCCGATTGGCAAAGCAGCGCTTCCAGCTGCGTCACATGGCGCGCGCGCGCGACTCCGACGGCGTCGTCGAGACGGGTGCCGCCGCCGCGTGCCAGCGCCGGGGCCACGGCCTGGAGCAGGCGCTCGAGAAGCCCGGCCCAGCCCAGCGTCAGCCTCAATCGCGCGACCGGGACGTCTCCGAGGCAGGACAGAGCGAGGGCCAGCATCTCTCCGTCCGCCTCCGGCCGCCCGTCCCCGTATCGCTCCGCCCCGACCTGCGCGAATTCGCGGCGGCGCCCCACGCCCGTCTCCTCGTCGCGCACGACGTCGCCCCGGTAGAACAGGGAGACGGGCTCCGAGATGGTGCCCAGGCGCGGCGCGACGACGCGCGCAGCCATGGGCGTGAAGTCCGCCCGGAGCGAGAGCGTGTTGCCCTGCCGGTCGAGAAACCGGTAGACGCGCTCGTCGCCCTCGGCCGTCACGCCCTCGTACGGATCGGCGAAATCGAGGACCGGCAGGATGACCTCGCGCAAACCGGCCTCCTGGAGCCTGCGGACGACGAAGTCCTCGGCCTTGCGGCGCCGCTCGGCCGCGTCGAAGAGAAACGCCTGGACTCCGCGCGGGAGGTTCGGATCGGGGCGGTCCGTCTTCACGCCGAAGTCTCCGGTCGGGCGACAAGAGGCTCTTCGGAAAGAGAAAAGACCGCTCGCGTGCGCGGCGTCAGGTGCTCGAGAAGATCCCGGGGGGTCGTGCTCCTTCCCGTGAACAGCGTCGCCTGGCCCGCGGCCTGGAGGAGGAGCAGCTGCCGGCCGTCCACGACGCGCGCGCCCGCGGCGCGCGCCGCGCGCACGAGTTCGGTGTCTCCCGCGCGATACGGCGCGTCGATGACGAGCATTCCGGGCCGAAGAAGACTCTGGTCGCACGGAAGAGGATCGCCCGCCCGAAGGCCGAGAGGGGTCGCATTCACGAGCACGTCGGGCCGGGGGAGCGCCGTCGAGGATTTCCTGGAGAGGTAATGGGCGCCCTCGGTCTTCGCAAGCGCCTCGCCGCGCTCGTCCCCTCGACTCATGAGGAAGACCTCGAAATTCTCCTTTCCGAGGACATCCACCGCGACACGAGCCGTACCGCCCGCACCGAGGACGAGTGCGATCCCCGCATGCCCTTTATCCTTCCTTCTCTCCTTCGAAGCTTCTTCGATCACGGCTTCGAATGCGTCACGATCGGTATTTCTCCCGCGCAGCCCCAGCGGCTGGCCCGGGGCGCTCGACCTCAGGAGCGTGTTCACGGCCTTCTCGCCGTCGTCGCCGGTCCGCGCGAGAAACGCCGCTTCTTCCTTGAACGGAATCGTCACGGACCCGCCGACCAAAGGAAGCCCGAGAGCATCGAGCGAGGCAACGAGCGGTGCGAGCTCCTTCTCGAGCGTGAGCATCGCGAACGGGACGTAGAACGCGTCGAGGCCCAGCGCTTCGAAGTTCGCGTTGTGGATCGCGGGCGAAAGAGAGTGCGAGACGACGCCTCCCAGCAACGCGAACAGCCGTGAGACCTTTCGCGGGCGAGCCACCCCGTAGATCTCCACGAGGTCGCGGGCGAGGAGCTGCCCCGGGGCCGTGGAGCGCCCGGGAACGAGAGCGCCAAAAGAGAGCGCCGCGCCGAGATACGGAGAGAGAGCGCGCGTGGCGATGCCGGCCTCTCCCATGCCGAGCGCCGTGAAGCGCCCGTCCTTGTGCGCGGCCTGCAGCTCGAGCAGGCGGCGTGCGTCGCCGGAATCGTTCGCCGTCGCGACGACTTTCACGTACCGCGCGCCGGAGGAGAGCATCCGGGTGGCGACCGTGTTCAAGTCGGCTGGGATGCCTTCGAGGTCATGAAGAGAAGAGATCCTCTTGGAAGCTGGAATGCGGGCGAAACGGTCCCCCACGTCGCCGCGAAATTCGACATCGGCGAGATCGAATCCCGCAGCGAGGGCAGCTTCTAAGAATCTCCTCTCTTCCTCTTCGGTCCGCGGCAGCACCCCGCCCTCGACCTTGGAACGGACGGTCGCAATCAGCGTTCTTCCTTCGAAGCACGCGCGAAGCGCGCCGAATTCCGGCTCTTCGGACATCGAGTCGAGGCGCAGCTCCAGCGCGACCGAAGGAGGCAGCTCGGCGAGAGCGGAGCGCGCTCCCAGCGCGTCGGCGTTCGAGACCGGCGCCATCGAGGCGACGAGAAGCGTGTGTTCCGCGGTCAGGACCAAGACGAAAACCCCCTCCGGTCCGGAGGGGGTCGGGTGAGTGCTTCCTGAAAAACCCGTGCGCCTCCGGACCACGATGGGCCGGCGGCGCGAAGCGCGGCCGGCTCAGCTGTGATGCACGTGCCAGTGGCGCGGGACGAAGATCATGACCGGGGGAGTAGACCCGAAGTCCCGCTCCCGTGTCAAGACTTCCTCTTCCATCGCACGCCCTGGGGCGTGTCTTCGAGGATGATTCCCTGTCCGAGCAGCTCGTCGCGAATCGCGTCCGCAGCCTTGAGATCCCTGGCCTTCCGGGCCTGTTTGCGGGCCTCGATGCGGCCCAGAATCCAACTCTCTTCCTCAGGGG
>DATGDV010000197.1:0-2722 GCA_035310685.1 Thermoanaerobaculia bacterium | reverse complement strand
GCGCGGAAGAGCGCGACGAAGATCGCGAGGCCGACGGCCGCCTCCGCGGCGGCCACGGCGATCACGAAGAAGACGATCATCTGCCCCGCGAGGTCGCCGCGCATCCGCGCATACGTCAGGAAGAGCAGGTTGACGGCATTCATCATCAGCTCGATCGAGAGGAAGATCGAGATCGCGTTCCGCTTGAGGAGCGCTCCCGCGAGCCCGATCGCGAAGAGGAGCGTGCCGACGACGAGGAACGCGCCGGGCGGCACCGCCATCGGGGCGACCCCGGGGAGCGCGCCCGTCATTCGAACTTCCTCTTGGAAAGGAGCAGCGCGCCGACCGCGGCGACGAGGAGGAGCAGCGACAGGGCCTCGAACGCGAGGAGGTAGTCGGAGAAGAGCAGCCGCCCGAGAGCCGGGATCTCGTCGGGCGACGGAATCGAGCTCGTGGACGGCGTTCCGCGCAGCGGCGCCGGGGCCCGGAGCGTTGCGCCCGAGAGAAGGCCGCCGAGCGCGAGCGCGACGAGAAGGCCGAGCGTGCGCTGCACGGACCGGTCGTCGCGGTCCGCCGCTTCCTCCTTCAGGTTGAGCAGCATGATGACGAAGAGGAACAGGACGAGGATCGCGCCGGCGTAGACGAAGATCTGCAGCGCCGCGATGAACGGTGCGGCGAGCAGGATGGCGAGGACCGAGAGCCCGAAAAACGTCACCACGAGCGACAGGACGCTTCTCACGGGTGTGCGCTGGACGACCATGAGCAGGGCGAAGACCAGCGCCAGAAACGACGCGAGCGCGAAGAGGACGAGCTGCCCGCTCATGGCCGGCATCAGATGACCCTCCAGAGAACGAGGGCGCCCGTCCAGACGAGGTTGAGCAGCGAAAGCGGGAGGAACACCTTCCAGCCGAGATCCATGAGCTGGTCGAAGCGGAAGCGGGGGAGCGTCCAGCGCACCCAGACGAAGAGGAAGATGAAGAAGCCCGTCTTCACGGCGAAGACGACGATGGACAGGATGCCCCCCGCGATTCCGGTGAGGTGGACGAAGGGCAGGGACCAGCCGCCGAAGTAGAGCGTCGCCATCATCGCCGAGGCCGCGATGAGGTTCAGGTACTCGGCCATGAAGAACATGCCGAACCGGAAGGCCGAGTATTCCGTGTGATAGCCCGCGACGAGCTCGGCTTCCGCCTCCGGGAGGTCGAACGGCACGCGGTTCGTCTCGGCGAACGCGGACACGACGAAGATCACGCACCCGACAACCTGCGGGAAGCAGTTCCAGAGCGGCAGGAAGCCGAGGAACGTCCCAGACGCCTGGTACTCCACGACTCTCTGGAGCCGGAGCGAGCCGGCGGCGAGGAAAACGGAGATCGCCGAGACGCCCATGGCGAGCTCGTAGCTGATGACCTGGGCCGAGGAGCGGAGGCCGCCGAGAAGCGCGTACTTGTTGTTCGACGACCAGCCCGCGAGGACGAGGCCGTAGATGCCGACGGAGGTCAGCGCGAAGACGTAGAGGATGCCGATGTTCACGTCCGCGACCACGAGGGAGATGTCGCGCCCGAAGAGATGAATCGTCGAGCCGAACGGAATCACGGCGAACGTCGTCATCGACGGGATGAGGAGGATGAGCGGCGCGAGCGTGTGGAGGAGCCGGTCCGCGTACATCGGGACCACGTCCTCTTTCATGAGGAGCTTCAGAATATCCGCGACGGCCTGGAAGAGCCCGAAGGGCCCCACGCGGTTCGGGCCGGGGCGATCCTGGATGAAGCCCGCCATGCGCCTTTCCAGCCAGATCAGGTTCGGCAGGACGGCCCCGAGGACGCAGGCCCAGACGAACGCGATCTTCGCGGCGCCTTCCAGGGCGGCGGCGAGCGTCGGGGTCATGGCCGGCGATCCGGCGCCACCACGGACGGGCGCGGGAAGACCTCGACGTCGGGGTCGCGCTCCAGCCCGAGAACGTCGTAGGCGGCCGCGGGGGAGATGGAGGGCGGATTTCCCACGAGGGCGTCGGAGTCCCACGCGAGGCCGCCGTAGCCGGCGACGGAGCCCTGCATCCTCTCGAAGACGTCGCGGGGGGTCCACTGCGTGTCGAAAGCGTCCCATCGCGCGCCGAGGTGCAGCAGGATCTCGAGGTCCGTGCGCACGATGGGCGGCGAGACGATCGCCGTGTCCACCCGCTGCACGCGCCCCTTGGCGTTCACGAACGTGCCTTCCTTGCCCGAGAGCGGCGCGGTCGGAAGGACGATGTCGGCGGCGTCCGTCAGCGCGTTGCGCTTGCGGGCGTGAACGACGAGAACGCTCGCTTTGCGCAGCTCCGCGACGAAAGCGGGATCCGAGCATTTCTCGCTGAAGTCGGCGTCCGCGACGTAGAGCACCGCGGGAATCGAAGAGGAAGACGAAGAGGGGGACGAAGACGAGGACGAAGACGAGGACGAAGACGAGGACGGAGAGGAAGACGAAGATTTCTTAGAAGGTAGTACGGAAAGAGCCGATCCAAGGGCGGATCCATCGCCCTCGCTTGCGCGCTTCAGGCCCGCCGCCTCGCAGCCCCTGGAGTTGGGCGCGGCCTCCGTTCCGTAGATCCACCCGTCCGCCTTGTTCCTGATCCGCCGTTTCGGCCCTTCGTCGACGAAGAACTCGGGGGCATTCACCTTCAAGGAGTCTTTGCAGAGCGTTGCGAGGAGCCAGGCCTCCTCGGTGGTGAGATGCGCCGACCCGATGAACCGGACCCTTTCTTCTCTTCCTT
>DATGDV010000196.1:0-6487 GCA_035310685.1 Thermoanaerobaculia bacterium | reverse complement strand
CCCATGCCCACGACCGACACGACCCAGGCCCGATCGAAACCCCGTTATCGCCCCGCCACGATCGCCGTTCACGCCGCGCAGGAGACCGCGGATCCCGCGACGAACGCGCGGGCCGTCCCGATCTACGCGACGACGTCGTACGTCTTCAACGGGCCCGAGCACGCCGCGAGCCTGTTCGGCCTGCGCGAGTTCGGGAACATCTACACGCGACTCATGAATCCCACGACCGACGTCTTCGAGCGGCGCCTCGCCGAGCTCGAGGGGGGCGTCGCAGCCGTCGCGGCGTCCTCCGGCCAGGCCGCCCAGACGCTCGCCCTCCTGAACCTCGCGCAGGCGGGGGATTCCATCGTCTCGTCCTCGGCGCTCTACGGCGGCACGTTCACGCTCTTCCAGCACACGTTCCCGCGTCTCGGCATCAGGACGCGCTTCGTCGACGCGAACGACCCGCAGAAGGTCGCCGCCGCGATCGACGGGACGACACGCGCCGTCTACGTCGAGACGATCGGCAACCCGAAGCTCGACGTGCCCGACTTCGAGGCGCTCGCGGGCGTCGCCCACGCGGCGGGAGTGCCGCTCGTCGTGGACAACACGTTCGCGACGCCGCTTCTCTGCCGTCCGATCGACTACGGCGCGGACATCGTCCTCCACTCGGCCACGAAGTGGATCGGCGGCCACGGGACCGCGATCGGCGGCGCGGTCGTGGATGGGGGCCGCTTCGACTGGGGGAAGAATCCACGCTTCAAGGGGTTCTTCGCGGATCCCGAGCCCGCGTATCACGGGATCTCGTTCGCGGAGGCCTTCGGCGCGGCGGCCTTCGCGGTGCGCCTGCGCGTCGTCCTCCTGCGCGACGTCGGCGCCTCCCTGTCGCCTTTCAACGCGTTTCTCTTTCTGCAGGGGCTCGAGACTCTTCACCTGCGCATCGAGCGCCACTGCAAGAACGCGCTCGCCGTCGCCCGCTTCCTCGAGGCGCACCCGGCCGTCTCGTGGGTGCGCTACCCCGGCCTCCCTTCCCACCCGGCGCACGAGCCCGCGACGCGGTACCTCGCGGGCGGGTACGGCGGCGTCCTGACGTTCGGCGTGAAGGGAGGGGAAGGCGAAGCGAAGGCCGTCATCGCTCATGCGAGGCTCTTCTCGCTCGTCGCGAACGTGGGCGACGCCAAGAGCCTCGTCATCCATCCGTGGTCCACGACCCACGAACAGCTCACGGCCGAGGATCGCGTGACCGCCGGGGTGACGCCGGATCTCATCAGGCTCTCCGTCGGCATCGAGGACGCATGCGACCTGACCGAAGACCTCGATCAGGCTCTCCGCAAGGCGGTGCGAACGTGACGGCCAGCCGTGTTCACCTGACGCCTCACTTCATGCTCGAATCCGGCGAGATCCTCCGCGACGTGAGGCAGGCGTACGTCCTCGAGGGATCGCTCAACGAGGCGGGCGACAACCTCGTCGTCGTCTTCCACTCGCTCACGGGCTCGCCGGAGACGCTCGGCGGCTGGAAGGGTTCGGTCATCGGGCCGGGAAGAGCCATCGACACGAATCGCTGGGCGGTTCTGTGCCCCAACCTGCTCGGGTCGTGCTACGGCACGACGTTCAAGCGATCTCCGAGAGAGGAAGAAGGCCGCTCGACGCGCTCCTCCATCTCGACGCGCGACCAGGCCCGGCTCGTCGGTGAGCTGGTTTCGGCCTTCGGGGTCGGGCGCGTGGCGCTCGCGACGGGCGGATCGCTCGGCGGCATGGTGGCACTCGAGTGGGCCGCCACGTTTCCGGAGCGCTCGCGCGCGGTCGTGGTCTTCGCCGCGCCCGTCGCCCATTCCGCCTGGGCCCTCGGCTGGAGCCACGTTCAGCGTCAGGCGATCGAGGCGGCGGGTTCCGCTGCCGGCCTCGCGCTCGCGCGGATGGTCGGCATGCTCACGTACCGGTCTCCGGCGGAACTCGAGAGCCGGTTCGCGCGCCTCCCGGGCGAAGGAGAGACGTTCGCGATCCAGTCGTACCTGACGCATCACGGCGCGAAGCTCGTGGCGCGCTTCGACGTGTCGAGCTACCTCGCGCTTCTCGACGCGATGGACGCGCACGACGTCGGCCGTGGCCGCGGCGGCGCGGTCCGAGCACTCTCCGCGTTCCAGGGACGGCTCATCGGCGTCGGCATCACGAGCGACGTTCTCTATCCCGAGGAGGAAGTGCGCCGCTGGGCGCGCGCCGCCGGCGCCGAGCTCAGGACGATCGTCTCCACCCACGGCCACGACGCGTTTCTCCTCGAGAGCGGCCCCGTGGGAATGGTCCTCGCCGGGCTGCTCGGAGCGGACACCGCGCCGGAGGGGCGCGCTGCTCTCAGTCCTGAGGCGGCGGCGGAGGAAGCGGAACGGGCGTCTTCTTCTTCGGCGGCCGCGCCGTGATGAGAAGGCCCGTGCCCGACATGCTGGTCTTGCCCGCGGTCGCGAGATCGCCGCTCTCGACGGCGGGACCGAGGTGGAACGGCGCGGGCTCTCCGATGGTGAGAATTTCGTCCTCGTCGAGCTTCAGAACCGGCCGCGCCCGAGGCTCCGGCTTCTCGCCTCCCGTCGGGCGCGGGTCGGAGTAGCCGAAGACGTCGATCGCCTCCTTGAGGCCGATGAGCTTCGGCGGCGCGGCGAGGGACGCGCCCGTGACGATGAACGGTACGGCGCTCTTCGCGATCTTCTTGCCGCCGCTCACGATCTCGAGAAAGGCGCTGCCCGAAACGCCCGGCGGCACGATGAAGACCGACACGCCCTCCGCCTCCTTGACCACCCCCACGGGTCTTCCGCCGAAGAGGAGCTGGGCTCCCGCGGGGATACCCGATTTCACGAGGATGCGGCCGCCCACGGGTCCCACCTTCGGCTCGAATTCGAGGCGCCCTTCGGCGCTCGCGACCGCGGCGACGAGGAGGACGGCGACGGAAAGGAGAGCGCGCCTCACGCCGTGACTCTACGCTCCGGCACGGGACGCCGCAAACGCCTCGTGAGAGGATAGGGGCACGTGGCGGCTTTTCCACTGGCCCTCGTGATGGGCTTTGTCGCCGGCTTCCTCGGGGCGATTCCGCCGGGTCCGCTCGGCGTCACGTGCCTGAGGAAAAGCCTTCACGGCGAGCGCCGAGACGCCTACCGCGTGGCGCTCGGCGGCGCGAGCGTCGACGCGTTCATCTGCGCTCTCATCGGTCTCGGGCTCGGCTGGATCCTCGAGAAATTCGTGACGAATCCCTGGGTGCGCGGAACGCTCGCCGTCTTCCTGGTGGGGTACGGCGCGAAACTGCTCCTCGTCGACGCGCGGCGCGACGCCGAGCAGATCGAGCCGGTGCGCTCGCGCCTGGACTTCATCCCGCCGCCGGCCACCGCTCCCCCGAAGGAAGGGCGCCTGCGGCTTCCGGTCCTCACGGGTCTGCTGCAGGGCGCCGCCAACCCGGCCCTCTTCGTAAACTGGACGCTCTTCATCTCCTTCCTCGTCGGGCACCGCCTCTTCGTGCCGACGGCAGCGGGGGCGGGCGGCTTCGCCCTCGGCGTCGGCCTCGGCGTCTTCTCCTGGTTTGCCACCCTCATCCAGCTCGTCGACCGCTGGCGGGTTCGCGCGGGGGCCTGGGTGTCCCGCTCGACGCTCGCGGCGGGTGCGCTCCTCTTCGTCTTCGGAGCCTATTTCGCGTGGCGCACGTTCAAAGCGCTGTGAGGCGGCCATGAGCGGCAGCGAACGCGTCCGGGGAATCCGGCTCTCGACGCGCCTCGGCGTGACGTGGGCGGGGATCCTCGCCATCGCCGCGATGGCGCAGACGCTCGTCTACCTGCAGACCCGCAACGAGACCGTGGAGGAGGCGGACGCCTCGTACCAGATGATCGCGAAGGCGATCGAAGTGGGCCAGACGCAGATCGGCCCTGAAGGCTGGAAAGATCCGAAGGTGCTCGCCGACTACACGGCGGCGCTCGGCGTGCGCGGCCTGCGCGACATCAAGGTCGTGGACGAAGCCGGCAAGCCGCTCTTCCCCGAGATGCCGCCCGCGGTGACCGCGAAGAAGAAGCCCAAGAAGCCCGAGATGCCGAAGGACGTCGTCATCTCCGGCTTCATCGGCTCGGGGCCCACGAACCGAAGCCTCGTCGTGCCGATCGTCATCGACGGCAAGCTGCGCGGGCACGTCGAGATCGCCTACAACCTCGAGAACATCCGGTCGCAGCTCGCCGACAACTTCCGGCGCAGGCTCTTCGCTCTCCTGGGGGTGTTCGCGCTCGGCCTCGCCGTGATGCTCGTCCTCACGCGCAACGCGACGCGTCCGCTCGACGAGCTCGCGGACCGGGCCGCGCAGGTCGCCGAGGGGCAGCTCGACGTCACGGTTCCGGTGGACCGCGACGACGAGATCGGCCGCCTCGCCGCCACGTTCAACTACATGACGGAGCGGCTGCGCGAGAGGCAGGAGCTGGAGGTGCGGCTCGCGGGCGCCGAAAAGCGCGCCGAGATCGGCCATCTCGCCTCCGGTCTCGCGCACGAGATCAAGAACCCGCTGAACGCCCTCTCTCTCGGCCTGGACGTTCTGCGCCGGCGCCACCGCCCCGCCGACGAGGCTGCCGCCGGAGAATATGCCGCCCGCATCGAGGCGCTCCGCGAGGAGATCAACCGCCTCGCGGCTCTCATCAACAACTTCCTCGCGTACGGGCGGCCGCTCGCGCTGTCTCTCGCGCCGACGGACTTCGGCGGCATCGTCCGCCACACGCTCGCGGATCTCGCCGAGACCGCCGAGCGGGCACACGTCACGTTCGACGAACACCTCCCGGCCTCGAGCCCGCCGCTCCTCGGAGACGCGAATCTCCTGAAGTCCGCGGTCTGGAACCTCGTGCAGAACGGCATCCAGTCCATGGAAAGGAACGGAGGAAGCCTCACGGTGAGCCTGTCCAACGAGAGTCCGCCCGAGGAGTCCGGCCCGCGCCTCGTTCTTTCCTGCCAGGACGAAGGACCGGGAATCCCGGAAGCCGACCTCCCGCGCCTTTTCGATCCCTATTTCTCGAAGAAGGAAGGCGGCGTGGGGCTGGGGCTCGCGATGGTCAAGCGCATCGTCGAAGAGCACGGCGGAAAGGTGACCGCGAGGAACAGGACCGACGGCCGGACGGGAGCGATCTTCCGCATCTCGCTGCCCCTGGCCGGCTGAGAGGTAATCTTCATCCGATGAGCTCGAAGGAGCCGAAGGCCTCTCTCCTCGTCGTCGACGACGAAAAGCACCAGCGCGAGTCGCTCGCCATGATCCTCGAGGACGAGGGTTATCGCGTGACCGCCGCGGCCGACGGCCGCGAAGCCCTGGCGAAAGCCGCGGAGATCCGGCCCGAGGTCGTGCTGACGGACCTCAAGATGCCCGGCCTCACCGGCATGGACGTCGTGAAGAGCCTCAGCTCGCTCTCGGACGGTCCGCTCGCGCCGAAAGTGATCCTCGTGACGGCGCACGGCTCGGTCGAGCGCGCACGCGAGGCGCACCACCTCGGCGCCTTCGACTACATGTCGAAGCCCGTCGTCGCCGACGAGCTGCTCTTTCGCGTGGAGCGCGCCGTCGACGCGTTCCGGCTCGCGGAGAAGGCGATCCGCCTCGAGCGGCGCCTGAAGCACGACGGGCTCGAAGCCATCGTCGGCGAGAGCGCCGCGATGCGCGACGTGTTCCGCCTCGTCGAGAAGATCGCGCCCACGAACTCCACGGTTCTCATCCGTGGCGAGTCCGGCACGGGCAAGGAGCTCGTGGCGCGAGCGATTCACGCCCGTTCGCACCGTTCCGGCAAGCCCTTCTTCGCCCTGAACTGCGCGGCCATTCCGGAAAACCTCCTCGAGAGCGAGCTTTTCGGCCACGAGAGAGGATCCTTCACGGGCGCCGAGGCGCGGAAGATCGGGCTCTTCGAGGTGGCGAGCGGCTCGACGCTCTTCCTCGACGAGATCGGCGACCTCTCGCTGCCCCTTCAGGGGAAGATCCTGCGCGTCCTGCAGGAGAAGGAAGTCAAGCGCGTGGGCGGCACGGAGACGGTGCCCGTGGACGTCCGCGTCGTCGCGGCCACGAACCGCGACCTCGAGAGCATGATGAGGTCCGGCCAGTTCCGCGAGGACCTCTTCTACCGCCTCAACGTGATTCCGGTCGTCCTGCCGCCGCTCCGCGAGCGCGCCTCCGACATCAAGGCCCTCGTGGGCCGCTTCCTCGAGAAGGCGAACGCCTCGCACGGCACCGCGGTGAACAGCGTCTCGCCCGAGGCGATGGACCTCCTCGTCCGGCACCCGTGGCCAGGCAACGTGCGCCAGCTCGAGAGCCTCGTCGAGCGCGCCGTGCTCCTCTGCGAGGGAAACGTCATCGGTCCCCAGGATCTGCCCGCCGACGTGCGTCTTCGCACGGCTCCCTCCGCGCGCCCGTACGGCTTCGACATCCCCGTCGACGGCATCGACATCGAGGAGTTCGAGCGGCAGCTCATCGTCCAGGCGATGGAGAAATCCGGGTGGGTCATCGCGAAAGCGGCGCGCCTCCTCG
>DATGDV010000195.1:0-5142 GCA_035310685.1 Thermoanaerobaculia bacterium | reverse complement strand
CCTCAAGGAGGTCAACAAGCTCCTCATCCGGATGGAGCCGTCGCTCCACCGCCAGACCTTCATGAAGCCCTTCATGAGGACGCCGGAGTTCTGCGCCACGTGCCACAAGGTCGCTCTGCTGCCTCCCCTCAACGATTACCGCTGGATGCGCGGCCAGAACCACTACGACAGCTGGTTCGACTCCGGCGTCTCGGGCGTCGCCGTTCGCTCCTTTTACGACCCGCCGCAGACGAAAGCGTGCCGCGACTGCCACCTGCCGCTCATCGCCTCCCAGGAGTTCGGCAGCCGCGACGGCAAGGTCCACGACCACCTCTTCCCCGCCGCGAACACGGCGCTCCCGGCCATCCGGAACGACCAGCAGACGATCGACGAGATTCGCAAGAAAGTCCTCGTCGGATCGCTCTCGATCGACATCTTCGGCATCCGCCGGGGCGGAGCGGTGGTCCCGCTCGGCCCGGCGCTCCCCGCGTTGAAGCCGGGCGAGACGGTGGACGTCGAGGTCGTCGTGCGGACGCGCACGATCGGGCATCCCTATACGAACGGCACTTCGGACTCGAACGAGACGTGGGTGGAGTTCCACGCCGACGAGGGCGCACGCGCGCTCATGACGTCCGGCACGCTCGACGCGGACAAGCGCCTCGATCCCGCCGCCGACAAGGTCTCTCAGCTCGTCATCGCCCACGACGGCTCGGCCATGGATCGTCGCCAGCCGCAGGACATCCACGTCCCGCTCTTCAACAACTTCATTCCGCCGGGCGCGGCGCGAACGGTCCACTACCGTTTCACGGTGCCGAAGGACGCGAAGGGGTCGGTGACCCTTTCGGCCGCCCTCAACTACCGCAAGTTCTCGCGCGATTATTCGATCTTCGTGGGCGGACCGAACGCGCCCGACCTTCCGGTCACGAAGATCTCGAGCGACAGCGTGACGCTGCCCGTCGCCCCGGCGCCCGATGGAACGCTCGCGAAAGACGCCAAGCGGGGCAACCCCGACTGGCCGGAGAGAGGCTGGATCCGCTGGAACGACTACGGGATCGGACTCTTCCTCCAGGGTGACTTGAAGGGCGCCTCGTACGCGTTCTCGCGCGTCGCCGAGATCGCAGGAGACAAGCCGGACGGCCCGCTCAACCTCGCGCGCGCGAAGCTCCAGGAGGGCGATCTCCCGGCCGCCAAGGCCGCCCTTTCGGAATCCGAGAGAAGACGCCCGAACTGGGGCAAGACGCAGGTCTTCCGCTCGCTCGTGTCGAAGGAGGAAGGGCGTCTCGACGATGCGCTCGCGGATCTCGATCGCGTCCTCGTCAAGTTCCCGAAGGACCGGTTCGTCCTCAACCAGAAAGCGCGCGTTCTCTACCTCGCAGGCCGGTACGCCGAGGCGCTGCCCCTCATCGACCGGGTCCTCGCGATCGACGGCGAGGACCTCGCGGCGCACTACAACGCGATGCTGTGCCTGAAGGCGCTCGGCCGCGCCGAGGAGGCCGCCGCCGAAGAGAAGTGGTACCTCTTCTTCAAGGACGACGAGGCGTCGCGCGCCGTCCTGGCCGACTACCGCAGGACGCACCCGTACGACAACCGCGAATCGCTCCCGGTCCACGTCCACGACGAGCCCGTGCCGGCGAAGGCCGCGGAGCCTCCGTGGATCGCCGAGATCGGGCCGAAGGGCTACGAGTACAAAGCCGCCGTCCCGCCGAACGAGATGGTCCTGCACGACGACCGCCCGCCGGGCGCCCCGCGTCCCTTCGCGAGGCCCGAGACGCCGAAGACGGCCAAGGGACGAGACGCGGCGAAGACCGCGCCGGTCGCCGCGATCCAGATACCGGAGTGAGCGTGTCCGGAGGAGCCGGAGTATCGTCGCAACATGCGGCGGACTCGTTTTTTCCTCCTGGGACTCATCCTCGTGTCGCTCGTCGAAGCCGCCCGCCAATGGAGCGCGGCGCCGGCTCGCGTTCCGTCCCACTTCGACTTCGCCGGCCGCCCGAACGCCTGGGCCTCCCGTGACGAACTCTTCCTGATTCAGGTCGGGGTGACGCTCCTCGTCGCCGCGCTCTTCGTCGGGATTCCCGCGCTCCTCAAATCGGCTCCCGCGAGCCTGATCAACCTTCCGAACAAGAGCTACTGGCTCGCGCCGGAGCGACGCGAAGAGACGATGGAACGGCTCGCCTCCTCGTTCGAGGTCTTTGCGTGCGCGACCGTGCTCCTCCTCATCCTCGTCTTCGAGCTGACGTCGCTCGCAAGCCGCGGCGGAAGCCTCGCGACGAGCTGGTTCCTGCCCGTGCTCGTGGCGTATGTCGCGTTCTCGGCGGCCTGGACGGTGTCCCTGATCCGGACGTTCGCGAGCGTGCCTGGCGGAGCGTGACCCGGGCGGCCTGCTACATTCCGGCCCGGGGCTTGAGGTCGATCGTGGGCCTGGGCTGATAGCTTCTCAGGAAGCTGGCCACGCTCTCCTGCTGCGAGGCACGGAGGGCCGTCTTGAGCTGGATCTGCTCGAGCGATTGCGCGAGCCGGCGCGGGCCGCCGGCGTAATTCGCGGCCTTGTCCTTGAAGAAAGTCGCGACCTCCCTGCGGTGCGCCTCGTCGCTGAAGCCGGCCGCGAGCTGCGGGAAGCCGGCGGGCGACTCGCGCGGAAGCCGTGCGGCGAGCGCAGCGAAGTTCGCCTTCACGAACGTCCACACGCCCTCGCGCGTCTCGCGATCGGCGGCCGCCTCACGGAGCACGACGAGCGACTCGCGCGCGTCGAAGTCCGGCGACAGCGTGAGATTCAAGGCCAGCTTCTCGACGGAGGGATCGCGGAAAGCCCCGAGAGCGGCGAGAATCCGGCCCCGCTCGCGCCTGTCGCTCGACGCCTTCGCCTCCGCGACGAACGCCGTGAACAGCTCCGCATCGCCGTGGCGGGCGGCCGCCGTCAGCACCGTCGCGAGCATCTCCGGCTCGATCGCGGAGCGGTCCGTGAGCCACTTTCTCGCGAGCGAGGTCGCCTCGGCGACGAGGGCCGGGTCGTCCGCTTCCTCTGCGACGAGGCCGACGACGGCCGACCTGAGGAGCTTCGTGTCCTCGCTCTCGCCCGGTTTCGACCTGAACCCCAGAGCCCGCGCCCGCGCGCCGAACGTGTCGGCCAGGAAGCGCCGGTAGTTCGGCCGCAGCTCGTCCGTCACGAAGACGTCACGTGGCGACACCGCAATGCGCACCGCCGCCTCCACGACCTGCCGGTCCGGGTCGCCGGCGAGTGCGGGCACGAGCGCGAGGGCCGCCGCCATCGGCACGTCGCCGGTGCGTGCGAGAGCCGCCACGTCCGTCAGGACTCCGACGCGTTCGGCCGTCGAGAGGTGTTTGCCGGAATCGGCCAGGATCCTTCCGAGCATGCTTCCCTTGTAGAGCACGCGGTAGTAGCCCATGGAAGCGGCGTTCGCGACGACCCTTTCGGGACACGATCCGGCGAGCGGGAGAGCTCCGTTCACCTCCGTGAGCAACGTGCACGCGGGAGTCGCCCCGGGCTCGCCCGTCCGCGCGCAGACGGGAATCCGCCACGTCTCTCTCGCCGAGCCCGACGAACCGGTCGGCAGGAAGCGCTTCTGCGACAGCAGGAGGCGCGGCGGCCCCCCGCTGCACGCGAGCTCGGCCGTCACGAGCGGAACGCCCGGCTGGTCGAGGAACGAGTAGAACGCGGCATCGACCTCCGGGTTCTTCGCCGCCGAGGCGATCGATCCGACGAAATCGGCCGCCGTCGCGTTGCCGTGTGCGTGGGCTTTGAGGTATTCGTGCACGCCCTTTCGAAAGGTCTCCTCGCCGGTCCAGGACTCGAACATGTCGAGGACCGCCCCGCCTTTCTGGTACGTGATGCCGTCGAACGCGTTTTCGATGTCGTCGTTCGATTCGATGGGCTGGCGGATGCGCCGGGCCGTCACGAGCGAATCCAGGTCCATCGCGAGCGAGCGCGTTTCCACGCGCGTCACCCGCGTGCCCCAGTCGGGCTTCCAGCGAGCGACGATCTTGTTCGCCATCCACGTCGCGAAGGACTCGTTCAGCCACACGTCGTCCCACCACGCCATCGTCACGAGGTCGCCGAACCACTGGTGCGCGGTCTCGTGGGCGCAGACGCTCGCGTACCGCCGCCGGAAGCGGATCGTCTCGTCGGCGGGCTTCGAGAGGATGGACGTCGAGACGTACGTGACGAGTCCCGGATTCTCCATCGCCCCGAACCCGACGGTCTGCGGAATGACGAGGTGGTCGAGCTTCGCGTACGGGTACGGGATGTCGAAGTAAGCCTCGAGGAGGTCGAGGATCGGCCCCGTGGACGCGACGGCCCAGCGCGTCTCGGCCCCCCTTCCCTTCGGGACGATCATCCGGATCGGCACCCTGTTCCGCCCGGCGGTGCCCGCGGGGACGATGTCGAACGGGCCGACTCCGAGCGCGATCAGGTAGCTCGGAAGCGGCTTCGTCCGCTCGAAGACCACCTTCTTCGTCCCGCCGGCCTCGTCCGACTCCGAGAGGACCGGCGTGTTCGAGACGGCGACGAGATTCTTCGGAACGTGCAGCGTGAGCTGCCAGGGAACCTTGAACCCCGGCTCGTCGAAGCATGGGAAGGCCCGCCGCGCGAAGATCGACTCGAACTGGCTGAAGACGTACCAGTCGCGTCCTTCCCGCTGGCGGAAGAGGCCCTCCGTGTCCTTGAGCTCGACGCGACCCTTGTAGGCGAGCGTCACGGCATATTCGCCCGGCTGAAGATTTCTTTGAAAGTGAATGCGGACGAAGTCCATGCCCGCAGCCGACGCCTCCGCCGGGAGCGTGTCTTTCGGCCCGTCCACCGCCGCCGCCGACGCCGACTCGACCGTGAGCTCCTTTCCGTTCAGCCACAGCGTGCCGGTTTCCCCTTTCAGGGAAATCCGAATTTCGATCCTTCCCCGGAACGTGTCCTGAGAGGGATCGATCCACAGCTCCGCCGCATAGCCGAGCGGCGCGACTCCCGAGGGAAGGCGCAGCTTCGGCGTTTCGGGGGCGGGCAGCCTGTCCGCGCACCGGGCGGGAAACGCGGGCGCCGGCAGAAGAAGGGCTGCGAAGACGAGAGTGAGGGCGGGCCGTCTCATGGCGCGGACTTTACGACGGAGCCGGCCCTCACTTCTCCGGGACCCGGAAACGCCCCACGACCCGCTC
>DATGDV010000194.1:0-4501 GCA_035310685.1 Thermoanaerobaculia bacterium | reverse complement strand
GAGATGAGGTTCACGACGAGCGTGCCGGAGCCCTCGAACCTCGCGCGAAGGCCCGCCGCGGCGGCGGCATTGGCCGCGAGCACTCCCTGCCTGACGTCGACCTCGATCATGACCCTGCCCTCTCCGTCGGAACCGCTTCGTCGAACCCGACGCTGAGGACGTCGAGGTCGTCGCCGCCCGACACCTCGAGCGCGTCGCCGCAGCGGGGGCAGAGGCGGAGCCACGAGCCCGGCGCGCGGCCCGCGATCTCTCCGCAGGCACGGCACGTCTGGCGGGCGGGCCGGAAGTCCACCTCGAGCTTCGAGGCCGCGTCCTCGGTGCCGGCCACGGCGGCCTGCCACGCGAATGCGAGCAGCTCGGGCTCCACGGCGGAGAGCTCGCCGACCGCGACGCGGACGATCTCCACCCGGCCCGGGCCGCGGCCGGCGACGGCCTCCCGCGCGATGCGGCGGATCTCGAGGGCGAGGCCCATCTCGTGCATCAGCAGATCCTCGGGAGCTGCTCTCCCGTGAGAAGGTCGACGATGCGCAGGCCGCCGACGCGGCTCCTGAGGAGGACGGTACCGCGCGGCTCGGCGAGGACCTCGCCGATGACCGCGGCGCTGCGGCCGAGGGGGTGCGCCTTCAGCAGGGCGAGCGCTTCGTCCGCGGCCTCGCGCGCCACGATCGCGAGACACTTCCCCTCGTTCGCGACGTAGAGCGGGTCGAGCCCGAGGATCTCGCAGGCCCCGCGCACCTCCTCGCCGAGCGGAAGGCGCGCCTCTTCGAGCCGGATGCCGACGCCGGCCTGCGTCGCGATCTCGTGGAGAGTCGACGCGACGCCGCCGCGCGTCGGGTCGCGCAGGACGTGGACCTTCTCGCCGAGGCCGCCGAGAAGATCCGCGACGAGGCCGTTGAGGGCGGCCGTGTCGCTCTCGAGCGTCGTCTCGAAGCGGAGACCTTCGCGCAGCGACATGATGGCGATCCCGTGCACGGCGATCTCGCCGCTCACGAGGACGACGTCGCCGGGAGACGCGCGCTTCGGCGAGATGGCGATGCCCGGCGCCACGAGGCCGACGCCGCTGACGTTGATGAAGACGCCGTCGCCTTTCCCGCGGTCCACGACCTTCGTGTCGCCCGTGACGATCGGGACGCCCGCTCCGGCCGCGGCCGTCTGCATCGAGTCGACGATCCGCGAGAGGTCGCCGAGCGGGAGGCCCTCCTCGAGGATGAGGCCGGCCGACAGAGCGAGCGGCTGCGCGCCGCACATCGCGAGGTCGTTCACGGTGCCGTGCACGGCGAGGGAGCCGATGTCGCCGCCCGGAAAGAAGAGCGGGCTGACGACGAACGAGTCCGTCGAGAACGCCAGGCGCGCGCCGCCCGCCTCGAAGACCGCGCCGTCATGCAGCTCGCGGAGCGCGGGGTTGTCGAAGCTCCTGAGAAAGACGTCCTCGATCAGGCGCTGCGTCATCCGGCCGCCGCCGCCGTGCGCGAGGAGAATCGTCTTCCCCTCGCCGGACGGAACCGGACAGCTCGCCGCGAGCAGCGCCGCGCCGGGATCCGAGGCCGCGTCCTTCGCGCTCACGCCGGACTCGCGACGGCTCGCGCGTAGAGGTAGTAGGCCGCGCAGGCGCCCTCGGACGACACCATGGGCGCGCCGAGGGGATGTTCCGGCGTGCAGTTCGCGCCGAACGCCGCGCAGGCGCTCGGCTTTTTCAGGCCCTGCAGGATTTCGCCCGCGATGCACTCCTTCGGCTCGTCGGCGGTGATGTCCTGGACGTCGAACCGTGTCGCGGCGTCGAACGCCGCGTACTCCGGCCGCAGCCGGTAGCCGCTCTTCGGAATCACGCCGATGCCGCGCCAGGCGCGGTCGCAGGGCTCGAAGATCTCGGCCAGGACGGCCTGCGCCGGCCGGTTTCCTTCGGCCGTCACCGTGCGCGTGTACTGGTTCTCCACTCCGAACCGCCCCTCCTCGAGAGCCGAGACCGCCATGTGGATGCCCTGAAGGAGGTCGAGAGGCTCGAAGCCCGTGGCGACCATGGGAAGGCGATAGCGCGCCGCGAGCGGGCCGTACTCGGAAGTGCCCATGACGGCACAGACGTGTCCCGCGAGGAGGAAGGCCTGCACCCGATTCGCCGGGGACGAAAGGATCGCTTCGATGGCGGGCGGCACGAGGACGTGCGACGTGAGAATCGAGAAGTTCGAAAGGCCGAGCTGCTTCGCCCGTTTCACGGCCATCGCGTTCGCGGGCGCCGTGGTCTCGAAGCCCACCGCGAAGAACACGACCTGCCGTTCCGGGTTCTGCTCGGCGAGGCGTACCGCGTCGAGCGGCGAATAGACCATCCGCACGTCGCCGCCCTGTGCCTTGACGCTGAGGAGGTTCGTCGACGAGCCGGGTACGCGCAGCATGTCTCCGAACGACGTGAAGATCACGCCCGGACGGCGCGCGATCGCGAGGGCCCGGTCGATCTGGGTGAGCGGCGTGACGCACACGGGGCAGCCCGGGCCGTGCACGAGCGTGATCTCGGACGGGAGCATGCGGTCGATCCCGGATCTGAGGAGCGTGTGCGTCTGCCCGCCGCAGATCTCCATGAGCGTCCACGGACGGGTCACGCGCGCGCGAATCGCGCGGACGAAAGCCTGCGCGTCCTCCTCGCGGCGGTACTCGTCCACGAAGCGCATCAGGACCCCCGTGCGGGCTGCGGAACCTCGAGATCGCCCAGCTCTCCGAGCTCCTTCAGGGTCCGGAAGACCTCGAGGGCGTGCTCCTCGTCGAGCTTGCTGATGGCGAACCCCACGTGCACGAGCACCCAGTCGCCGGGGACGACTTCGGGCGTGTACGCGAAGCAGACCTCCTTCGTGATGCCGCCGAAGCTCACGACGCCCATCGGCATGTCGACTGCGCTCGGATCGAGCCTCACCACTTTTCCCGGAACGCCGAGACACATGGAACACCCCACGATCGCACCCTATACAAGCGAGGCCCTCAGGCGAGCCGATGCAGATGCTTCAAATGGTACGCCCCGGCCAAGACCTGCCCCAGGGAGATCCCGCCGTCGTTGGGGGGCACCTCGCGGTGGAGGAGGACCTTGAAGCCCAGAGCCGAGAGACGGCTCACCGCCCGCTCGAGGAGGAGCCGGTTCTGGAAGCACCCGCCCGTGAGGGCGACGCGCGCCTCGCCGGCGGCCTCGGCGACGCCGGCAATTCCATCCACGAGGGAGTTGTGAAACCGCGCCGCGAGGACGCCCGCGTTAACGCGATTACGCAGGTCCTCCAGAAGAGCCCGGAGGAGAGGTTCCCAGTCGAGGACGACGGGCACGCCCTCGCGTCGGACGACCGGGAGCGGCCAGGCCCCGTCTTCCCGCGGGTCGGCTGCCGCCTCGAGGGCCATCGCGGCCTGTCCTTCGTAGCGCGTCCTCTGCGAGAGATCGAGCAGCGCCGCCACCGCGTCGAAGAGACGCCCCGCGCTCGTCGTCAGAGGCGCGTTGAACCCGGTCTCGAGCATTCGTGCGAGAACAGGTCGCTCTTTGGGGGAGAAGGCCCGGACGGGCGGGAGGTCCTCACGGGCAAACATGTCGCTGCCGAAGATCTCGAACAGAAGGGCAAGGGCCGCGCGGCGCGGCTCCCGGATCGCCGCCTCGCCTCCCGGCAGTCGGAACGGCCTCAGATGCGCGAAGCGCGCGAAGCCGCGTGCGTCGCCTCTGAGGAACTCCCCGCCCCACACCGTTCCGTCCGTCCCGAACCCCGTCCCGTCCCATGTGACGCCGAGCGCCGCCCCTGGCGTGCCGTTCTCGGCGAGGCACGAGGCCAGGTGCGCGTGGTGGTGCTGGACGGCGAAGGAGGGCACGCCGTGCTCGGCCGCCCACTCCTTCGCCCAGAGCGTGGAGGGATAGCCGGGATGGAGGTCGTGCGCGACGAGCGCCGGGCTCGCTTCGTAGAGCCGAAGGAAGTCCGCGATGACGCGCCGGAAGGCGTTCATCGCCTCGGGAGTCGAGAGGTCGCCGATGTGCTGGGAGAGAAAGACCTGGCGGCCGACGCTGAGCGCCACGGCGGTCTTCATGTGCGCCCCCACGGCGAGGATCACCGGCAGCTCCTCGGCCACGGCCACAGGCAGTGGCGCGTATCCCCGGGCGCGCCGCAGGACGCGGGCCGCGCCCGCCGCGAGGCGCACGACGCTGTCGTCGACGTGCCGCTCGATCGGCCGGTCGTGCACGAGGAAGACGTCCGCGAGGCCGGACAGACGCACCAGCGCCTCCCGTTCGTCCGTGCAGATGGGCTCCTCGCTCAGGTTTCCGCTCGTGGCAACGAGAGGGAAATCGACGGCCAGAAGCAGCAGGTGGTGGAGCGGGGTGGCGGGGAGCATGAGACCGAGCTCCGGCCGGCCCGGCGCGACCGAAGGGGCGACGAGCGCGGCCTTGAGGCGGGGCAGGAGGACGATGGGCGCCTCGGCGGACTCGAGGAGCGACGCGGCGGCGGGAGAGATCTCTGCGAGCGAACGTGCGGCGGCGAGATCCCTCACCATG
>DATGDV010000193.1:0-7130 GCA_035310685.1 Thermoanaerobaculia bacterium | reverse complement strand
CAGCTCTCGTCCGAGACGGTGACCTCTCGGGTGGATTTCCGCTGCGTGCGCTTCCCTGGCCTGATCTCCGCCGTGACGATGCCTTCGGGGGGAACCTCCGACTACGCTCCCGAAATGATCCACGAGGCCGCGCAGGGGCATCCCTACGCGTGCTTCGTCCGCGAGGACACGCGCATCCCGTTCATGGCGATGCCCGATGCCGTCGAGGCTCTTCTCAGGCTCGCGGCCGCGCCCGCGGACGCTCTCACGCGGCAGGTCTACAACGTGGGGGCGTTCAACCCCTCGGCCGGCGAGATTCGCGACCTCGTGCTCGACGCCTTTCCCGAGGCGAAGGTCACGTTCGAGCCCGACCTCAAGCGCCAGGGCATCGTGGATAGCTGGCCCGCGGACGTGGACGACTCGGCGGCCAGGAGAGACTGGGGATTCCGGCCGCGCTTCGACCTGAAGCGGGCGTTCGCCGACTACCTCATTCCGACGATCCGGAAGCAGTACCAGCGAGTGGGCTAGTCTCCCGCCTCGTCGTCGCGGTGGAAAGCGCCGGTCCCGGCGAGGACGGCGTCGAGCTCGACGGGCTTCACCCACTTCTCGACGACGCTCTTCGTCCCCGGAACGCGGAGCTTCTCGAAGAGGAAGCCGAACTTCTCCTCGAGGCGTCTCCCGATCTCGGCGCGAACGGGCTCCGGGAGGTCCCACGCGGCCCTCTTGAACGGTCCGATCGCCTTCTTGCGGGAGCGGTAGAGGAACTGCTCGTCCGTGTCCTTCGGTTTTCGCTCCTCGGCGGCGTTCGCGTGCACCCAGGCGTACATCTCCGCGCGAAGGTCCGACGGAAGGCCTTCGTACGTCATGTTCTGGAATTCGGTCGCGAGGTGGACTTCCGAGGCTCCGTGCTCGGGGAACTGGTGGAAGTTCTCCGGCGCGACCGTCGAGGCACCGTGTTGGACGGCGCCGGACAGGCCGTATTCCGCGCGCGCGACCTTCGAGATGGCTTCCATCGCGTCGAAGTGGATCTGGACCTTCGCCACGGTGCCGTCCGGGAGAGGCGTGCCGCCGTGGGTCGTTCCCGTGTTGATCGAGATCTTCGAGACGCCCTTCATCCCGGCGGGCAGTGCCGCGAGATAGCCGTTCATGAAGGCCCGGAACTCCTCCGGCGTCGAGACCTCCTTGCCCACTTCGCCGATCTCCCCGCCGATCGAGATCGTGACGCGTTTCGGCTCGCGCGCGCGGATGAAGCGCGTGAAGTGCGCGGCGTTCTCGAAGTTCTGCCGCTGCTGGAGGGCCTCGGTCGGCTGCGACATGTCGACGAGCGTCGAGGTGTCGATGTCGATGTTCAGAAAGCCGGCCGGGATCGCCTCCTCGATGAGGGCTTCGATGGCCCGCCGTTCCGCGCCGGGATCCGCGGCGTACTTCTTCGCGTTCATCTGGAAGTGGTCGCCCTGGATGAAGACCGGGCCCCGGTGGCCTTCCTTGATCGCGGCGGCCAGGACCGCCGCGGTGTACTCGCCGGGACGCTGGTCGGTGTAGCCCATCTCGCTGCGGGCGATCTCGAGGATGAAGGCGCCCGCCTCGCGCGCCTTCGCCGCGCGGAAGACGGCGCGCGCGGCGTCGTACGTCAGCATGCGGAGGTTGATGGCCGGTGTCGTGAAGCCGCCCGCCTCACCGCGTCCCATCGCGGCGTAGAGCTCCTGGATGGACGCGGGCAGGATGCCGAGAGCCGCCGCGGCCTTCCGGATGGCGAGACGCGCCTCCTCGCGCTTCGCGGCTTCGGCCTCGAAGACGGCGCTCCTCACGAGGGTGTCGATCGTGCGGGTCCGAAACCCGGCGGGATCCCGCTTCATCTCTGCCAGGACGTTCTCGACGGACATGGAAACCTCCCGGAAAGAGGATTCTATTTCGATCCCGGGCGCTTTCCGGCGAGGTAGTTGATGACCCACGAGAAGTCTTCCGCGCCGAATCCTGCTGCCGCGGCCGCGCGGAGGTCCGCGTAAGCGCCGGCGACGACCGGGAGGTCTTCTCCGGCCGCCTCCAGGGCGAGACGCAGATCCTTTTCCATGAGTGAAAGCGAGAACTGCGGCGGCCTTCCGCCCCCTTCGAGGAACGCCACCTTTCTCTGGACATAGGGCGACGTGGACGGAGCCGCGAGGAGCCACTCCGTGACGCGCTGCTCGGGCAATCCCAGCTTCGCCGCGAGGCGGACGGCTTCGCCGAACGTGGCGAGTCCGACGCCGAACGTCAGGTTGTTCACGAGCTTCATCGCCGAACCCTGCCCGACGCCGCCGAAGTGGAGGGTTTCCGTGCTCACGGCGTCGAGGACTTCCTTCGCCCTCGCGAGCGTCGCTTCGTCTCCGCCCGCGAGGAGCTTCAGCGTGCCGTCGGCCGCGGGCTTGACGCTGCCGGCGACCGGGACGTCGCAGAAGTCGGCGCCCTTTTCGCGCGCGAGCTCGGCCGCTCTTCGCGACGCGGCCGGCGTCACCGTCGAGAAGTCGAGCCAGATTTTTCCGGGCGAGAGCCCGGCCACGAGGCCGTCGGGCCCTTTGGCTACGGCCTCGAGCGCCGCGGGATCGGAGAGCATCGTGCAGACGACGTCCGCGGCGGCCGCGGCTTCGCGCGGGCTCTTCGCGACGGACGCGCCTGCGATCGCACGGGCCCGCTCGGGATGACGATTCCAGACCGTCAGCGGAAAGCCTGCCTTCAAGACCCGGCGCGCCATCGGAGCGCCCATCGCACCGAGGCCGAGGAAAGCGACACGTGTCATGCGCCCATCTTAAGATCCCCGTGCCATGGAACGCCGGGAACTTTCCGCGCAGGAGCTCGCGGCGCTCGCCGCGATCGTGGGCGGGGCGCACCTCCTGGTGGCGAAGGACGACCTGCAGCCGTACGCGCACGACTGGACGGAGGACTTCGTCCACTATCCGGCGGCGGCCGCCAAGCCGAGGACGACCGACGAGGTCTCGCGGCTTCTGGCGTTCTGCAACGAGCGCCGCATCCCGGTCACGCCGCAGGGCGGGCGCACGTGCCTGACGGGCGGAGCGCTGCCTCTTTTCGGAGGCCTCGCGCTGTCGCTCGAGCGCATGAACGCGATCCTCGAGATCGACACCGACAACTTCGTGGCCGTGGCCGAGGCGGGCGTAGTGACGCAGACCCTCCATGAGGCGGTGGAGGCGAAGGGCCTGTACTACCCTCCCGATCCGGCCTCGCGGGGCTCCTGCATGATCGGCGGGAACGTCGCCGAGAACTCCGGCGGGCCGCACGCGGCCAAGTACGGCGTGACGGGGCGCTGGGTCATGGGCCTCGAGGCCGTGTTCGCGGACGGAGGGATCGCCGTCACCGGCGGCAAGACGCGCAAGGACGTGGCGGGCTACGACCTCACGTCGCTCCTTCTCGGGAGCGAGGGCACGCTCGGCGTCGTCACGAAAGCGTGGCTGCGCCTCATCCCGAAGCCTCCCTTCTGGGCGACGCTCGTCGCGCCGTTCCCGACGCTGGAAGACGCGGCCCGCTGCGTGCTCGAGCTGCACCGGCGCGGGCTCGTCCTTTCGGCGTGCGAGTTCGTGGACAAGCCGTCCATCGACCTCTCGTCGAGAAAGAAGGGCGTCGGCGTGCCCTTTCCCGAGTCCGAGGCGCGCCTTCTCCTCGAGCTCGACGGCCCGTCCGAGGCGGAGGTGGAGCGGGACGTGACGCTCGCGGGCGAGATCGCCCTCGAATGCGCGGCGCTGGACGTCGTTCTCGCGACCGACGAAGCGAAAAGGCGCGTCCTCTGGGACGTGCGCCGGGGAATCGCCGAGGCGGTTCACGACCTGGGCGTCTCGGCCGAGCTGGACCTCGCGGTGCCCCGCACCGAGCTCGTTCCGCTCGTGGCTGCGATCCGCCGCCTCTCGGCCGCGTCGGGGCTGAAGTCCCTGGCGTTCGGGCACGCGGCGGACGGCAACCTTCACGTCCACCTCTGGCGCGAGGGGAAGGATCCGGCCGCGAAGGCGCTCTTCGAGAGGACGGCGACGGAGATCTACGCCGAAACCGTGCGCCTCGGCGGCACCGTCACGGGAGAGCACGGCGTCGGTATCACGTCGAAGGGCGTCCTTCCTCTCTACCGCCCGCCCGCGTTTCTCGCCGCGATGCGCGCGATCAAGCGGGCCCTCGACCCGAACGGCATCCTGAATCCGGGGAAGATGCTTCCGGACTGAGCGGAGCGCCGGCGCGCCGGGTAGACTCGATGCGATGAGCGCCGATGATTTCGAGCCGGTGATCGGGCTCGAAGTGCACTGCCAGCTCAAGACGAGGAGCAAGGCGTTCTGCGCGTGTCCCGTCGTGTTCGGCGCGCCGCCGAACACCGCCGTCTGCCCCGTGTGCCTCGGCTATCCGGGCGTCCTGCCGGCCGTGAATCGCGAGATGGTGACGCTCGCCATGCGCGTCGCGCTGGCCACCGGCTGCACGATCGAGGAGAAATCGGTCTTCGCGCGGAAGAACTACTTCTACCCGGACCTCCCGAAGGGTTACCAGATCTCGCAGTACGACAAGCCGCTGGCGACGCGGGGCGCGGTGGCTCTCGGCGGCGGCGGCTCGCCGAAGAGCGTGCGCCTCAACCGCGTTCACCTCGAGGAGGACGCCGGCAAGTCGATGCACGACTTCCCGTGGCAGGACGTGCCCACGGGGGTTTCTCTCGTCGACCTCAATCGCGCAGGCACCCCGCTGATCGAGATCGTGTCCGAGCCGGACCTTTCCTCGGCGGAGGAAGCGTACGAATACCTCGTCCACCTGCGCCGGCTCGTGCGCTGGGTGGACGCGTCCGACGGCAACATGGAGGAAGGCTCGCTGCGGTGCGACGCGAACGTCTCCGTGCGAAAGAAGGGCGCACGGGAGCTCGGCACGAAGGTCGAGATCAAGAACCTGAACTCCTTCCAGCACGTGAAGAAGGCGATCGAGCACGAGGTCGAACGGCAGGTCCAGGCCCTCGAGGCTGGAAAGGCCCTGGCGCAGGAGACGCGTCTCTTCGAGCCCGCGACGGGCGCGACGAAAGCGATGCGGAGCAAGGAAGAGTCGATGGACTATCGCTACTTCCCCGATCCCGACCTCGGCATCCTCGTGGTGGACGAAGCGTGGAAGGAGGAGGTCGCCGCGGCGATGCCGGAGCTTCCCCGGGCGCGGGCCGCGCGGCTCGCGAGCGCATACGGCCTCCCGGACGCAGACGCGGACCTCGTGTGCCTTTCCCGGCCTCTCGCGGACTTCTACGAGGCCGCCGTCGCGGCGCATCCGAAGAACCCGAAAGCGCTCGCGAACTGGCTGCTCTCCGAGCTCCTCGCGCGGATGTCCGACGCGGACCGGCACGCGGGACGCATTCCCGTCGCGCCCGAGACGCTCGCGACCCTCGTCCGCCGCATCGACGACGGGACGATCTCCGGAAAGATGGCGAAGGAGCTGCTCCCGGACCTCATTGCGACCGGACGGCCGGTCGACGAGCTCGTGAAGGAGAAGGATCTCGTCCAGATCAGCGACGAGGGCCCGATCCGGGGCGTGGTCGCGGCGGTCGTCGCGGAGCATCCCGCCCAGGTTGCGACGTATCGCGGCGGCAAGACGGCGTCGCTCGGCTGGTTCGTGGGCCAGGTCATGAGAGCGACGGGCGGCAAAGCGAACCCGGAAGTCGTGAACCGACTTCTGCGGGAAGCCCTGGACCGCCGGTGAAATGATCGCTTCGTGATCGAGTTCTACCGCGTCGCCAAGGAATATCAGGGCCGGAGGGTCCTTCGCGACGTGACGTTCAAGACCAAGAAGGGCGAGTTCGTGTTCCTCACGGGCCCGTCGGGCGCCGGGAAATCGACGCTCCTGAAGCTCATCTTCCACGCCGAGAAGCCCACGGAGGGCCAGATCATCGTGAACGGGATGAACGTGAGCGGCATGCCCGCCTCGCGCGTCCCGACTCTCCGCCGCTCGATGGGGATCGTCTTCCAGGACTACAAGCTCCTGCCTTCGCGGACCGTGCTCGACAACGTGACGTACGTGCAGAAATTTCTGGGCGTGCCCGCGGCCGAGCGCCGGCGCCGCGCCTACCAGACGCTGCGCCTCGTGGAGCTTCACCACCGGCTCGCCGCGCTCCCCGAGGAGCTTTCCGGCGGCGAGCAGCAGCGCGTCGCGCTCGCACGCGCTCTCGTGAACGACCCGGTCCTCCTCGTCGCGGACGAGCCCACGGGCAACCTCGACCACCGTCTCGCCGGCGAGGTCATGAGGCTGCTGCAGGACGTCAGCGTGCGCGGGACGACCGTCCTCGTCGCCACGCACGACCAGGAGCTCGTGAAGACCGCCGGGCGCCGCTGCCTGACGCTCGACCGCGGGAATGTCGTGGAGGGTCTCGTCGAGGCGGCGCTGCCGCCCCAGGGCCTGACGAGGCGGTCCGACGCGGAACGCTGGGAGCCGGCTCCGTGAATCGTCCGGCGGCTCTCGCCGCGCTCGTCTCGGAATCCTTCGAAGGGCTCGCGCGCGCCCGGCGCATGACGAGCCTGTCCGTGGCCCTCATCGCGATCTCGATCGGCCTCGTCGGGGCGTTCTTCCTCGTGGCCGAGAACCTCAGGAGCGTCGTCGAGACGGTGCGCGACGAGTCGGCCGTGACCGTCTTCCTGAAGTCCTCGGCCACGGAGGCCGAGCGCGCCGACCTCGAGCGCCTCGCGAAACAGACCCGCCTCGTGGCGCGCGTGCGCCGCGTCTCGCCCGACGAGGCGCGCGCGCGCTTCTCGACGTGGTGGAAATCGCTCGGGCCGGCGGCGCGCTCGCTGCCCGGGAATCCGTTTCCGGCCTCGCTCGAGATGGAGCTCGATCCGTCGGCTGCCGCCTCCGACGCGCTTCCACCCTTCCTCAAGCTGCTCGCGGCGCATCCCGCCACCGAAGAGGTCCAGTTCGACGTCGAGTGGATCCGCCGCCTGCGCGGAGCCGTCTCCCTCGCGCGGTTGACGGGCCTCGTCCTCGCCGTGTTCCTGACGCTCGGGGCGGCGTTCACGATCGCGAACGTCGTGCGGCTCACGATCCTCCTCCACCGCGACGAGATCGAGATCCTGCGCCTGGTCGGCGCGCCGGAGCTCCTCATCCGCGGGCCGTTCGTGCTCGGCGGGCTCGTGCAGGGGCTCCTCGGCGGCGCGGCGGCGGTGGGTCTC
>DATGDV010000192.1:0-7726 GCA_035310685.1 Thermoanaerobaculia bacterium | reverse complement strand
GCGATGCCGGAAAGCTGTACATGCAGGCCGGCCTGAACTCGAAGGCCGAGCGCCACCTCGAGCAGGCGCTCACGTGGCTTCCCGAGGACGCTGAAACCCTGAAGCTCCTTCAGGAAGTGCGCCCGAAGAAGGGGATCAGCGGGGAGCGCAAGACCCCCAGCGGGATCTTCGGGCGGAAGGGATAATCGGGGCGTGAGCGTCTCCGCGTTCGGACTCACCGATGTCGGCCGGAAGAGGCGTCACAACGAGGACGCCTATCTCCTCGACGCCGAGCGCGGCCTTTTCGTCGTCGCGGACGGCATGGGGGGCCACGCGGCGGGCGAGGTCGCTTCGCGGATCACCGTCGAGTCGATTCAGGAATACATCGCCGCCACGGAGGAGGAGCACGAAAACTCGTGGCCCTTCGGGTTCAACAGCCGGGTCTCGCTCGAGGGAAACCGTCTCACGACGGCGGTCGAGAAGGCGAACGAGAAGGTCATGCGGGCCGTGCAGAACAGACCCGAGCTGAAGGGCATGGGCACGACCGTCGTGGCGGCCCTGTTCGACGCCGACCGCGCGACGCTCGTGCACGTGGGCGACAGCCGCGCCTATCTCTTTCGGGATGGAGAGCTTCGGCGCCTCACGGACGACCATTCCTGGGTCCAGGAGCAGGTCAATGCCGGCATCCTGAGCGAGGACGAAGCCAAGAGCCATCCGCTCAAGAACGTCGTGACGCGGGCGCTCGGCGGCGCCGCACACGTTTCCGTCGACCTCATCGAGGTTCCGGTCCGTTCGGGCGACCGCTTCCTGCTGTGCTCCGACGGCCTGACGGGCATGGTCCCGGACGAGGATCTCTTCGCCCGCTTCAAGTCCGAAGACGGTCTCGAGAAGACCGTCCGTGAGCTGATCGACGTGGCGAACGACCGCGGCGGCGTGGACAACATCACGGCGATCCTCGTCGAGGTCGCGGGAGATTCGGCCGGCAAGGATGCGGGCCGCGCCGGCGGAGAGGCGATCCGTCGGCAGATCGTGACGTCCGGCGAGAGCACGGCGGTCAATGCGCCGGAGACTCCCGGCGTTTCCTCGCCCGATTCCGACTCCAAACCTCAGAGCTGATGTCGATCAGGCCCCGGTCCGGCTCGGTCCTTCTCCTCGTGTCTGTCACGCTGTCTCTGTGCGTCTCCGCGCGGGCGAGCGTCCCCGCAGAGGCGTCGGACGCGGCGGCAGCCCGGCGGCGCACGGAGATCCTGCGCTCGCCCTATGCCCGCTCCTCCGAGCGCCGCGCGCTTCGCGGTGGCGAGCTCCTCGCGAGCTTCGACATCGGGATCCCGGCCTCTCTTCGCGACGAGCTGTCCCGGGATCTCACCGCGTTCGTTTCGGCCCTCGTCGACCGGGACGCGTGGCCGCGCCCGCTTTCGGCCCGATCGCCGCTGCTCGTGCTGTTCACGGCCGGGCCGGGCGTCACGGCTTCGGGCTGGGACGGTCGGGACCGCACCGGCGCGCTTCGCTCCCCGGTCATCCTGGTCGCTTCCGCGACTCGGGAGAAGGCGGCCGTGCTCGCCGACGCCGCCGGCCAGCTCGCGTTCCTGTCGCTGCGGCAGGCCGCACCTCTCGAGCCGTCGTGGGCCGTCGAGGGCGCCGCCCTCTGGCTCTCGCGCCGCGAGCTCGGGTCCGACTCGTCGCCCGGCCCGGCCCCCGACCCCTTCCTCGACGAGGCCGGCTCGCTCGCGACGCCGGAGGTCCTTGCGGCATTCCTCGAGACTCTGGAGGGCCGCCTCCCGAGGGGCGTCCAGGACGTGCGCGAGGCCTGGGAGCAGGCAGGGGAACGCGGCGACGACGCGGACGGGTTTCTTCGCGACCTCGTGGAGAGGAGCGGCTCGACGAGCGTCGGCGCTCGCCTGGCCGAGGTCGTCGCCTCGCATCTCGCCGCATCGAGCGTGCCTCGAACGGATGCCGGGGCGGTTCCCCGGAGGACCTGGCTCGCAGGCGACGTCGTCCCGGCGGCACCTCAACCGCTCGGCTGGAGGCGCGTCTCGCTCCGCACCGAGGACGAGCGGGCGGGGCTGGAGATCGGGCTGCCCGACGCGGGGACGCGCGCGGGGAGGCTGCTCCTCTTCTACCGAGGGGACGGCGGCTTCGATTCGCTGCCGGTCTTTCCCGGCGCCTCTCGCGTGGTCCCGGCTGCGGGGACCGCAAGCGTCGAGGTCGTGCTTGCCGACGGGGACGGCGCTGGAGAGGCGCCTTTCCACGTGCGCCGGGTGCCGGACTATCCGGCCGCGCTCGCGAGTTCGCGGGCCGGCTGGACGAGTGGCGGCGTCGAGCTCGCGTGGGAGACGTCCCGCCACGAAGACCTTCTCGGCTGGGTCGTGGAGCGCCGCGACGAGACGGACGGCGGCGCGGCCCTCGAGCGCAGCACCCTCCCCGCCACCAAAGCCTCCGAAAATGCGACGGGCTACTTCTGGCTCGACCGCGACGCGGTCCCGGGCCACCGCTATCGCTACCGCGTCCTCGCGCTCACGGAGGACGGCCTTCTCGGCGAGGCCTTCCAGGCGTCGGTCGCGGGACGCTGATCAGGCGTCGCCGGTGCCGACGGGCAGCTCTCCCGTCCTCACGCGCGCGAAGAACTGCTCCGTCGCCCGGCCGATCTCGATGCACGCGAGCTCGCCGGGGTCGTCGAGGTACCAGTCCGCGGGGAGGTGGCGGCTGTACGGTGCCTGCAGGAAACGCCGGCAGGCGAGGACGACGACGCCCGTGTCGGTGCTCGAGCGAATGAGGCGCCCCGCGCTCTGCACGACGCGCGTCATGCCGGGGATGACGTACGCGTATTCGAAACCGCGCTCGAAGCGCTCCTCGAAATAGCGCCGCATACGCTCCTGCTCGAAGCGCACCATGGGCAGCGCGGGCGAGACGACGACGACGGCCTGCAGCATCTCGCCCGGGTAGTCCACGCCTTCGGCGAACGCTCCTCCGGAGACGGCGAAGAGGACGACGGGCGCGCCTCGGTCCTTCATCGCCGAGAGGACGGAGTTCCGCTCCAGCTCGGTCGAGCGGTCGGACGGCCTGAGGACGCGGCGCCCCGTCAGGGGCGGCAGGTGGGAACGCACCTCGTCGAGAAAACGGTACGACGGAAACAGCGCCAGCATGTTGCCCGGGCACGCCCGCGCCACGTCCGCGACGAGAGCGGCGAGGCGCGGGGCGCCGCGCCCTCGCGCGGCATACGTCGTGTCCACGTCGGGCGCGACGAGCACGGAACGGTTCTCGCGCGGAAAAGGCGAGGGAAGGCGCAGCACCGAGGTGCGGTCGGGATCGAGGCCGAGAAGATCGCGGTAGAACTCGGGCGGGGAGAGCGTGGCGGACATCGAAACGGTGGCCGCGGCCGCATTCAGGGTCTCGCCGAGAAGCCTCGAGGGGTCCTTGCAGAGGATCGCGAGCCGCGCGCCGCTCCTGCCGCGCGCCGCGAGGACGTCGAAGGCCCCCTCGGAGGCGGCACGGCCCGGCGAGGGCACGAGTTTCGACACGTCGTGAAAACGCGCGAACGAGAAATAGAGATCGAGGACCGGATCGTCGGGCACGCGTTCGCCCCCGGCGCGCAGATCCGCGAGGTGGCGGACGAGGAGAGACTCGAAGTCGAGGCGCAGGTCGTCGAGACGCGCCTCGTCCAGAGCCACGAGGTCGACGGCCTCGCTCTCGTCCGGGGGAAGCGTGGCGGCCGCGTCCGCGACGAGCTTGCGCAGCCGCCGCGCGGCCTCGCCGGCGTCCCACGCCGTCTTCGCGTTCGCGACGCCGATGCGCTCCTCGAGCGCCGCCAGGGAGGCGTCGGAGAGCTCGGGAGAGTAGTACCCCCGCCCGCGGTCCACGAGGTTGTGCGCCTCGTCGACGAGGAGGATCGAGTCGGCGAGCGCGGACGGATCGCGCGACGCCGCGAGCGCGACCACGGGGTCGAAGACGTAGTTGTAGTCGCCGAGGACGACGTCGGCCTGCTCGGCGAGCTCGAGGGAAACCTCGAACGGGCAGACGGTCTCGTTTCGGGCCGCTTCGAAGACCGTGTCCGGGTCGAGGTGGCGATGTCTCTCGAGGAGCCGGTCGAGGAGGCCCGAGGCCTCCATCTTGGCGCCGTAGTCCTTCGCGTACGGGCAGTGGTTCTCGTGGCACAGCACGACGTCGTTCGCGCACATGCGCTCTTTCGCGCGGAGCCTCACGGACCGGAAGGATTCGCCGTCGATGGCGGCGAGCGTCTTTTCGTAGATCTCCTGTTGCGTCGTCTTCGCCGTGAGGACGAAGAGCCGGCGGTGGGACTCGAGCGCGCCGACGAGAAGGGGATGAAGGGCGGCCGCCGTCTTCCCGATGCCGGTTGGAGCCTCGACGAGGAGATGCTCGCCTTGCGCGGCGGCGCGCGCGACGGCGGACGCCATCTCGCGCTGGCCGCGCCGGAAGCGGGCGTGCGGGAAGGCGAGCGTCGCGGCCTCTGCCGCTTTCGCCTCGGCGAGGGCCCGTTCCTCGAGGAACGCGTCCAGGAGCATCCGCGTGCGGTGCACGAGGTCCTCGAGAGTCTTGCCCGGGTCGTGCGGCACCTCGAGAAGCTTCGTGGCGCCCGTCTCGATGTCCGCGAGGACGAGACGTCCGTGGACGGGCCGGCCTTCTGCGACGGCGACCGCCTGCATGTACCAGCGGAGCTGGAGCTGGAAACGCTCGAGACGGGGGGATCCCGGGAGCTTGGCGAGGTCCTCGGCGAAATGCAGGGACTTGACCTCGTCCACGACCACCCGGCCCCCCTCTTCGAAACGTCCGTCGAGACGCCCTTCGAGCACCGCGGTGAAGTCATCCACGGAGTAGGAGAGCCGTATCGCTTTTTCGACTTCGTAGCCGGGCAAGCTCGCGAGATGATCTCCGAGCACGCGCCGGTGGACCGCCTGGCCGATCCAGAGCCGCTCGAACCCGTCGCCCCGGTCGAAGCCGATCCGGCGCGCGACGCCGCCGAGGAGGGTTCCGGGGGAGAGGGTGATCGTCTTCGCCGCGAGGTCGACCGTGAGCGCCACGGCCGATTGTAGGGCGGCTCCTGGTATCCCGGGAGGCGTTGTTCGGGTAAAATGTATCGTGATGTCGCGGGCTACTCGGATTCTCGGCGGCGCAGTCGTCGCCGTTCTTCTCGCATGGGCTTCCGGCGCGCAGGCCGCGAGGAAGCCCCCGAAACCGGCGACGCTCGAACAGCGCCTGAACGCGCTGCTCCGGAGAGGCCCCACCCGGCGCTCCGAAATGGGGGTCGTCGTCACGCGGCTCGGAGACCCGGCGCCCCTCGTCTCGCTGAATCCCGGGAAACCCTTCGTCCTCGCGTCCACGACGAAGCTCCTGACGACCGCCGCGGCGCTCGACCGCCTCGGCCCGGACTACAAGTTCCGGACGCGGCTCTACCGCGATGCCCCGATCGGCGAAGACGGCGTCCTCGCGGGGCACGTCGTCGTGATGGGCGGTGGCGACCCCGGCCTGTCCGGCCGCTGGTACGACGACGACCCGCTCGCGGTCTTCCGGCCCTGGGCGGCGTCGCTCGCGGGCAAGGGGATCCGGACCATCCGGGACGGCCTCCTCCTCGACGTGTCGTTCTTCGACGACGTGCAGTCGCATCCCGACTGGCCGAGCGAGCAGGAGCAGCGGTGGTATCAGGCGCCCGTTTCGGCGCTGTCCTACAACGACAACGTCGTCCTCGTCCGGGCCTCGGGCGGCCTCCGCCCGGGCAGCCCGGCGCTGATGGGCTTCGACCCGCTCGGGCCGCCGCTCCTGAACCTCATCTCGAAGGTCGTCACCGCCGGGCGGCAAACCTGGGTCGGAGTACGCCGTGAGGCCGGCAGCCATACCGTCGTCGCCGCGGGGCGCGTCGGGAGAAACCGCACCTGGGTCGGCGACGTCACGGTGCCCGACCCGCCGCTCTATTTCGCGGCGGCGCTCTCGCAGGTCCTCCGCGAAAGCGGCATCCGCATCGACGCCCCGCCCACCGTTCGCACCGAGCCCTCGGGCGTTCCGCCCCCCCTTTCGGGCCGCGTCCTCCTCCACACGCACGAGACGCCGCTCGTGTCCGCGCTCGCCGTCTGCAACAAGCGCTCGCAGTCGTTCTTCGCCGAGCAGATCCTCAAGACGCTCGGCGCCGAAAAGCGCGGCCGGGGCACGTGGGAGACCGGGGGAGCCGAGGTCGCCGCGTTCCTCGCGTCGCTCGGGCTCGACCCCTCGCGCTATCAGCTCGCCGACGGATCGGGACGCGCTCACTCGAACCGGGCCTCGGCGGCCGCGTACGTGGATTTCCTCACGGCGCTCGCGACTCGCTGGCCGCGCTTCGAGACCTTCAAGCCGACGCTCGCCGTCTCGGGCGAGCCGGACGGCACTCTTCGCCACCGGCTCGTGGGCCCGGCGACGGCCGGGAAGGTGTGGGCCAAGACGGGCTACATCGACGGCGTCGTGACCCTGTGCGGGTACGTCCAGGCGCGGAGCGGGCAGACCTACGCCTTCAGCATCCTTCTGAACGGAGGGTGCGGCGACGCGCGCGGACACGCGTATCAGGACCGCTTCGTGAGCGAGCTGGCGACGTTTGGATAGCACGCGCCGTGCGAGCGCGTGACGTTCGGCTAGGATGGACTATCGCCTGCTCCTGAAGAACGTCGAGAGGACTCTCGGGGCCATCGAAGGCGGCGAGGACGTCCTCACGACGATCGTTCGCGTGGGTGAGGCGATCGTCCGGAACTTCCGCAACGAGCTGGGCATCCTCGGCGGGCGCCTCTACGTGCGCGACGAGAATCAGTACGTTCTCGAGCGCGGGTTCGGCCGCTCGCGGAACGTTCCGCCGGGCATCACAGTCTCGGCCGACTACGGGCCCATACGGCGTGCGGAGGAGGACGGGCTCGCCCTCACCGACCTCGACGACCCGTCGGTGGATCGCGAGCTCGAGAACCGCCTCGGCGTGACACGCTTCGCGGCGGTGTCCTTCGGGGGCGAGCGCTATCTCCTCTCGTTCGACGTTCACCCCAGAGCGCGCGCGGAGGACCTCCTCCTCGCCCTCGGGATCATCCGGACGGTCGTGGACTCGAAGGTGCGCACCGAGCGGCTCGAGGGGCTCATGCAGGACGCCCGGCGCATCCAGCAGTCGATCCTTCCGCGCGCGGTGCCGCGGGTCGGGGACTTCGATATCTACGGGCTCTCCCTTCCGGCCGAGGCCGTCGGAGGCGACTTCTACGATTTCCTCCCGCTGGGTGATCTGAGCTTCGGCGCGGCCATCGCGGACGCCTCCGGCCACGGCCTCCTCGCGGCGCTTCTCGTTCGTGACATCTACGTCGGCCTGCGCATGGGCATCGGCAGCGACTTCAAGATCGCCCGCACGATCGAGCGCTTGAATCGAATCCTGAACAAGAGCCGCCTCACGACGAAGTTCGTGTCGCTCTTCTACGGCGAGTTCGAGACGAACGGCGACGTGGTGTACGTGAACGCCGGCCATCCGCCGCCGATCCATCTCCATGCCGCGAGCGGCTCGTTCCGTGAGCTCGAGACGACGGGAATGGTCCTCGGTCCCGCGCCCGACGCCGTCTACGGACGCCGGGCGATTCACATGGAGCCCGGCGACCTCGTTCTCCTGTACACGGACGGCGTCGTCGAGGCCCACGACCCGAAAGGACGTGAGTTCGGTGCCGGTCGCCTGAGGCGGCTCCTCGGGCAGGCGCGGCGCGAGAGCGCCCGCGAAATCGTCCAGCGCGTCGTCAACGCGGCGCGC